>NZ_JBHJUW010000076.1:0-39546 GCF_042268205.1 Streptomyces sp. NPDC056160 | reverse complement strand
GTAGAGGACGGCGTCGGACTCCTGGAGCTGGGCGGTCTGCTTGGCGCTGATCTCCAGGTCGTGCGGCTCCTGGCCGGGGCTGCGTCGTGTGTTTGTGGGCACAGTTGTGCACGGCGATCGTCACACACCGTCTGACCTGCGGTCAAGCCGCTTGGCGTTCAGCGCGCTTGACGGCGAGCGCGGTGACGTCGACCGCTGCGAAGTACGGGAAGCGCTCGGTGCCTCCGGAGCGCTCGAGCTGGCCGCGGTAGACGAGGTTACGGAGGGCTCCGGCGCTGATGCCGCCGAGGACCTCGCGGGTCTGGGTGGCGGTGAGGTGACCGGGCCGGATGATCTGCGACTCCATGTCTCCATGATGCGGCTGGCCCCGCCGCGACGGGGGATTACGCGGCGGGGCCCGGTCTCAGTGTGGCAGGCGGCTGCTACTTGTCCAGCCGTTCCAGGGTGACCTCGTTCTTGCCCTGCGCGCGCTGCTGCTGCGGCGGGGGGAAGTGGCCGCCGCGGGAGGCCTGGTAGGTCGTCTCGTGCCCCTTCAGGCGGGGGTCGTCCTGGCGGATGGGCTTGGGGAATCCGAGTGCCATGATGGCGTTCCTGTCTCTTCGTTGGGATGGGACCGGGGCGGCCGGGATGCCTGGCAGCGAGCGGCCGCCCCGGGGTCTAGTGGCCGCCGACCTGGTGGCGGCGGGCGGCGTCTGCGGGGTCGCGTACGACGGCTCCCGCAAGGCCGATGGGCTCTACACGCAACCCCTTCTGAGAGGGGTCCTCGGGCGCGTTGTTGGCGTTGGTGTTGTTGCCTGACCTGCAACAACACGCGTCTGAGTGGGCGTCGCTCTCGGCCGGGGAGGGGGCCGGTATGTCGTCCTGGTGGATGCCCGGCCCGTTCCCTGCGGGTGTGCGCACGCCCGACCTGACGCGGATGCCGGCGGCCTTCAGCAGGGTGCGCACGGCCTTCGTGTCGGGCGCGCCGACCGCCTTCTGCAGCTCGGTGAGGAGGACGTGCCGGCCGTCGCCGGACAGCGTCCGCAGCGCGGCGGCGACGTCCGGGGCTTCCTCGGCCGCGGGCTCGTCCTCGTCGTCCTGGCGGCGGCGGGCGAACCACCGGGTGGCGCGCTGCCAGGCGAGGCACAGCAGTACGCCGACGACGACGTAGGCGGTCTCGGGGACGGCGGCGACCACTCCCCACATGGCGAGCAGCAGGACTGCGACGAGGACCAGGCGGGCGGTGCGCTCGCTCATCCCGCCGGCCTCGGCCTCGACGAGCGGCTGCTCGGTGTCCGTGGTGCTCATCCGAACACCCCGGTGAAGCCGCTGCCGAGGAGGTTGGCGCTCGACCCCAGCGGGATCGCGGCCACCCCGGCGACGTTGCCGGACAGGGCGATCAGGACTCCGGCAAGGCAGCCGAGGACGATCTTCGCGTTGGCCTGGCGGGGGCCCCACTTGAGTAGGCCGAGAAGGACGAGCGTGATCAGGAAGACGACGACGTACCCGCCGTCGGTGAGGACCAGCTGATTCGCGCGGGTGACGTCCGGGGCGTTGCCGCCGATCCCCCACACCAGCGCGGCGTAGCCGGCCACGTTGCCCGCCCACAGGGCGACCCAGGTGACACCGCCGAGGGCGGAGACGGAGCCGAGCGCTGCGAGGGCGGCGAGCATCCCGTACAGCACGGACAGGACGAAGGGGATCAGGGCTCCGAGCCTGCGCTTCTCGCGCATGACCCAGCGCATGACGAACAGGATGATGATGCCGACGCCGAGGGCGACGCCGCCGAGGTTGATGGCCATGTACGGCACAGCGGGGTCCTTCAGTGGAGGACGGTCACGGCGAGCGCGACGAGGGTGAGGATGAGCGCGCACGTCCCGGTAATGGGCGGGATGGTGCGCCGGTCGACGAGGGCGAGGCCGACGAGGGCGCCACCGGTGGCGAGGACGAAGAACGCGGCGAGCGCGGCGAGCCACATGGCGCGCCGCCTACTGCGCCGTGGCGGTGTCGTGGCTCGGGTGGCTCGCGCGCCGTACGGCGTTGGCGCGCCAGGTGGCGCGCCGCTGCTCAGCGGCGGTGTGGATGGCGCGCGCCACCGGCTCGGGCAGGCGGCCCGTGAACGGGTCAACGAGGATGTTCAGGTCCTGGACGAGCCACGCGGGCAGGTCGTGGATGAGCCGTGGCGCGCGGGGTGCGCCGCTGGTCGGCGGGGGTGGCGCGGCGTCCGGCTCGTCCGGCTCGTGGGGTGGCGCGTCCTGTGGCTCGTGGCGCGGCTCGTCCGGCTCGGTGCCCGGCTCGGCGGCTGGCGCGTCCGGCTCGTCCGTGGCGCGGAGGGCGCGCGCCACGGTGCTGTGGTGGATGCCGAGCTGGCGCCCGATGGCGCGGTGGCTCATGCCCTTGTCGGCGAGCTGGCGCACGGTGGCGCGGGTGGCGTCGTCGATCGGAGTGCTCATCGCGCGCCACCTCGCTCGGCGTGGCGCTTGGCCGCCTTGGTCTCCTCCTGGGCGAGCTTTTGGCGGAGGTAGTCGACGTTCCAGCCGAGGTCTGCGGGGTCCTCGTCGAGGGCCTTGCGCACGGTGAGAGCCCAGCCGGCACGCTCGACGAGGCGGGCCTCGTAGCCGGGGGCGTCGCACGGGAGGGTGATCGCGTCGAGGACGGCGGTGAGGAGCGCGCGCAGGTCGCGCACCTCGTCGGGGGTGGGCTTGGTGCTCATCGCGCACCACCTCGCTCGGTGCCCCGTGCGATGAGGAACGCGTCGTCGCGGTGGTTCTGGACGCGGCGGGCGGCGTTGCTCTCGTAGTCGGCGCGGCACAGCCGGTGCAGTTCGGCGAGGCGGGCGTTGGCGGCCGTGCGACGGATGAAGCCTCCGGCGACCAGCCGCCGGGGCGTGGGGGAACTTGCGGCCCCGACGGGGCGCGCGAAATGATCGGGCATGCCGACTCCTGCTCTGATCAGGATGTTCGGTAGAGGGTCGGGCGGCGCGCGCGCCTCCTCGGTGTTCCAGCACCGTGGAGAGCTGCTGTCCGGCCCTCGCTGTCTATTCGGTTGTGTACTTCTTGATCGCCTTCGCTACGGCGGTCCAGCTGAGGTTCAGCTGTTTCGCCAGGGCGTAGACGCTGCCGAGTTCGCCAGCCCCTTCCTTCAGGGCTTCCGCTCGTCGTCTGCGGGCCTGTTCCGCTTGGGCTTCGAGCTGTTCCAGCAACTCGTCCTCCGTGCGGATCCGGTCCCGCCATGGGGGCGTCTTCACCTCCCCAAGGGTATCGCATCCCCCGTTATGCGCAACCCCCCATTGCGTACTGCTCACGCGGCCTCGCTCGGCTGGAGCTGCTTCAGCAGCAAGTAATCCTTCGGCTGGTACTCGGTGCCGCACCAGCGGCACGTCAGCGTCGCCTCCCCGGGGTAGGAGCGCAGGACGGCCCCGCACACCTGGCCGTCGGGGAAGGCGGCGACACACAGTCCAATGCGTGTGCCGTGCTGGCGCTTGCGCTCCTCCGGGTCCTCCGGGTCGACGATCGTAAGCACGTCGCCCTCCAGGCCGCGCACCTCGACCGCCATCTCCCCGGCCAACGGCCAGCTGCTCGCGATCCAGTCCATGTTGATGGTGAGGGCGCGGGCGGCCACGGTGACGCGGCGGCCAATGTCGGCGGGGACGGCGGGGGTGCCCCAGCCGCGGTCGGCTTGCATGGCGGCCCGCCAGTCCTCGAGGACTCCGGCGATACCGCCGGCCGCGCGGAGGCTGAGCACGTCCTCGCGAGCGGGCAGCGGCGCCTCGCAAGGCCGGGTGCGCCCGTACTGGGGGCTGCCGCTGCTGCCGGGGGCGAGGAACGCCTCCAGCGCGGCCCAGAGCCGCGGCATGCGCTCCAGGCGCTGGGTGGTGGCGCGAGTGCAGCCGTCGCACAGGTAGCCGTGCTCCAGCTGCCGCTCGCACAGTCCGCAGTCGTTCACGGGGTGCTCTGCTCCTTCGGCTCCGGGAGGGCGGTCCGAATCGCCTCGACAGCGGTAGCGGTGCGGATCGTGTCCGGCAGCCGCTGCTCCCACGCGTCGGTCATCTGCCGCACGCGCTCGATGGCGGCCTCCGCCTGCTGGGTCGCCGCGCGTCGTTGCCCGGTCCGGCGCCGCTCAGCAGCCAGCTCGGCGGCGATCCGGTCGCGATCACGTTCGATCTCCTCGGCCTTGGCCTTCCACGTGGCGCGGCCGTTGATGATCTGCTCGACACGGCGGCGCAGTGCCACGCCCTCGGCCTCGCTGAGGACGCCGCGGGCGGCTCGGTCGGCGAGGACGCGGAGAAGGTTCAGCGGGTCGGTGGGCTCGGTCATCGTGCGCTCCGCGGGTCGTCGGGGATGTCCAGGCCGGCCACGATCGCGTCGAAGCGGGCGCGCTCGTTGGCGATGAACGCGGCGTCGTCGTCGCGGGCGGCGGCGCCGACGGGCACGTACCGGATGCGGGCCGTTCGGTGGCCCCAGCACCAGCCGGCGGCAAGGGCCAAGAGGGCGGCGAGGAGGTAGGTCACGGGTGCCTCTTTCGGGTGTGGCGGCGGATCGCGCGCCCTGCCCGGTGGAGGCCAAGCAGGGCGGCGCTGATGAACGGGCCTGCGACGAGGCCGAACGCGAGCGCGTAGGCGATCACGCGGCTTCCCGGTAGTCGTGAGCGGCTGCGCGCCTGCTGCGCGCCCAGGACGGGCGGACAGTGCGCCGCCACAGGGCGCGTGCGGCGGCCGTGAGGACGGCAATCGTGCCGAGGAGGGCGAGGGTGCCGGCCGCGGCGAAGACGGCGACCCAGGCGAGGAGAGCCCAGCCGAGCGCAACTGCGGTGTCGATGGCGTCGGCGAAGAGTTCGGCGCTGGACATCAGTTGCTCCTTGAGGCGGTGGCGGGGCGGCCGGCGGTGATGTGCCAGCCGAGCGCCTTGAGTTCGGCGACGACGAGGCGGGACAACAGGTCGGGGCTGGCTGCGGGGTGTTCTTGCATGACGGAGGCGATGACGGCGCGCACGGCGTCGGGGATCACGCGGCGGCTCCGTGGGGGCAGTGGCCGACGGTGACGCGGGCGGTCAGGGCGAGAACGTCGCGACGGCCGGTGGCGCGCTGGTGGTGGCCGCAGCCGCACAGCCAGTCCGCGACCGGGGTGTCGTCGCGGTCCAGGCCGCGGACGGTGAGGCCGGCCGGGATGCCGGACACGAGGGTGGGCTGCTCGCTCACGCGGCACCGTCCTCGGCGACCAGACCGCGCGACCTGGGGTCGCAGTGCGTGCAGTGGCACGGCCCCTCGGCGTAGGCGGGCGTCTGGCATTCCCTGATGTCCGTCCAGCCGGTGGCGTCGCTGATGACGAGGACGAGTTGCCCGCCCGCAGTCTTGCTGCCCAGGCGCATGTCCGGGCCGACGAGGCGGGTGTGGTCGTCGTCGTCCAGGAGCCCGGCGTCGACCAGGCCGTCGACGGCGGCCTTGAACGAGGGGTACCAGTTCGCGGGGTCGGCGCGGCCGGCGCGGGCCGGGCGGTAGTAGCCGACGATGCGGGCCCGCTCGAACAGCGCGTTGGGTTTGGCCGCGGCGAGCGCCTCCACCAGCGGGCGGTGCCCGGCCACGGCCTCGATGGCAGCCGCGCGGATCGTGCGGGTGCGCTCGGCGCGGACGTGGTGGTGGGTGCGCCGGTTCGCGTTCAGCAGCGGCAGCCCGGCGGGAAGTTCGATGGTGAAGGACTGGCTCACAGCAGGGTCTCCTGGACGGGTCGGGGTCGGCATTCGTGGTCGGCGAGGACTTGATGGGTGCAGGCGGTGGCGTGCCAGCGGTCGCGCCAGCGGATGCGCGCCGGGAGGTGCTTGTGCTGGACGAGGCACCACAGGAGCCGTCCGGCCGGCGCAGTGGCCGGGTCGACGGGGTGCGGGTCGGCGCGGACGTCGACGGCGGCGACGCGGTCCGCGGTGCGGGCGACGATCGTGTCCGCTTGGCAGCGGGGGCACGGCTGGTGCCGGGGGCGTTGGGCGGAGGCCTCAGCGCGGGCGGCGACGAGGTGCGCGGGCAGGCTGGCCATCAGGCGCCGCCGAAGGGGTGCGAAGGGGTTGCGAAGGCATGTGCGAAGGGGTGCGCGAAGGGGTTGACCTGCGGTGCGAAGGGGTCGAAGGGGTTTTGCGCTGCTCCCCTTGCATAGAGGCACTGCTGGTTTTCCTTCTCCTTATGTGCGTGGGCGTAGAAAAACCCCTTCGACCCCTTCGACTTGCAGGTCAAAGCCTTCGCAGACCCCTTCGCAAACCCCTTCGCAACCCCTTCGCACCCCTTCGCAGACCCCTTCGCACGGCCGGTCATCGGGCACCTCCGAGCAAGGCCATGGCGAGACCGAGCGTCACGGCGCGGCGGGTCCTGGAGTCCTTGGACTGGGCGTAGCCCTGCTCCTGCAGGCGGACGGTGAACGCCTTCATCGACATGGGGTGCCGGATCCCGGCCTTCTCGGCCCACGTCTTGTAGCTGCCGTACAGATGGCCGTTCTCGGTGACGGCGTCGGCGACGTCGTCGGTCTCCTCTTCCAGCCATGTGGCGAGCGGGTTGGACTGGGCGATGTGCTCGCGGGTCTTGGCGGTGACGGACTCGGGGACGGCCAGGCCTTGCTTCTGCCAGTCGAGGCAGCCGCGGATGGCCCAGTTGAGGACGCCTGCCGCTTCGCGGGCGAGGATCTTCTCGGCGAGGCCCTGGATCCGCTTGGCCGGCGGGACGATGACGTCCCAGCCGATGTCCTGGAGGCGGCGGGCCATGCTGTGGCTGCCGGACACGTCGGGCAGGTGGTTGGTCGCCAGGTGGATCTTCCCGACGGGCTTGAACTCGAAGAACTCGGCGTTCAGGAACCGGGCGGACACGGGGTCTTCGCCGGTGAGCCGCTTGACGAGTTCCTCGTCGAGGGGCTTGCCGCGGCCTTCCGCGTTGCGGCCGGTCTCGGACGTCGACAGGAGCCGTTTGCCGACCATGCGGGCGATGTCGTTGGGGATGCCGCCGTCGCCGTGCTTGGCCATCAGGGTGGAGGCGGGCACGGCCTGGGCGTACTCGCCGAGGAGGCCCATGACGACGCGCATGAATACGCCTTTGCCGTTCTGGCCCTCGCCGTGGTGGATGAACATGACCTGCTCGCCGGTGCAGGCGGTGACGCTGTAGCCGACGACGCGGGCGAGGTAGGCGCGGCGCTCGAGGTCGGGCATGACGCCGTCGAGGAACTTGTCCCACATGGGGCAGGTGGCGTTCGGGTCGTAGCAGATCGGGGACTGCTGCATGAGGTAGAGGCCGCGGTCGTGGGCGCGGAGGTCGCCGGTGGTGAGGTCGACGATGCCGTTGGCGACGTTGAGGAGCATCTCGGGCTTGTCGAAGGCGTCCATGGTGGTGTGGACGGCGGGGTAGGCCTGGAGGACTTCGCGGGCGGCGGCGAGCTTGGGCCGCATGCGCTGCTTGCGGGCCCAGGCGAGGAACTGTTCGTGCTGGCTGGCGGTTTCCTTGCCCTTGTCGTCGGTGACGGGCTCGTCGCTGTAGTTGGGGGCTTCGTCCTCGAGCTGGTTGATGGTGTCGACGACGCGGGTCCACACGCCGGTGTTGGCGGCCTTGAGGTTCCAGCGGCCTTTGTCGTAGTAGGCCCAGCGTTCGATGTCGGCGAGCCATCGGATTTCGCTGCCGTGGCGGTCGATGACGCGTTCGGCGTTGCCGAGGTCGTCCCATTCGCGGGCGGGCATCGGCACTGGGGTGGGGGCGGGCTCCTCGGTGGGCTCGGTCCAGCCGCTGGTGGCCGTCTGCGGGGCGGGGGCGGACTGCGGGGGGAGGAGTCCGGCGAAGGCGTTGCGGTCGCGCGCGGCGGGCGGCCAGGGGGTGCGCGGGTGGGCCATGCCAGCGGTGAGCCCCGAGTTGATGGTGGGCATGGCACGATCGTCGGGATGGCCGCCCGCGCGGGCCGCGGCAAGCAGCGCCTGCCGGGCCTCGGCCTCGGTGAGGGCTCCGGCGCCGACGAGGGTGCCGATGTTGAAGGCGCTGGTGTTGATCTGGTTGTTCTGGTCGCCGTCGGCGGCGCGGGCGATGGCGTCGCACTCGTCCTGGACGGCGCGGCGGGTGTAGGCGTCGAGCTGCGCGGGCGGCAGCTGCAGCGCCGGGGCGGGGCCGGCCGCGACCGGGGCGGGTGCGGGCTTGGTGGTGAGGGCGGTGAGGAGCCAGGTGGGCGCGGCAACCGGCGGCCGGTCGGCGTCTTCCAATTCGTAGACGACGCCGGTGGCGTGGACGGAGCCGGGGCCGATGACGTAGGCGTTGCCGGCGCGGACGTCGCCGTCGAAGCGGCCCTTGAGCGTGCCGAGGCTGTTGCCGAGCTTCATGCTGGCGGGCGCCCAGTAGTAGTCGTGGTGGCCCTGCGCGGTGTGCACGCGCATCGTCGGCGTGTGCCGGTGGCCGAGCGCGGCGGCCGCGTCTTCGATGGCGCCGGGCCGGTCGGAGTCGATGACGAGGAGCTGCTCGCCGTCGGGGCCGGTGCAGGCGCCGACGGCGACGCCGACGTTGCGGAGCTGGGTGCCGAACTGGGCGCGGGCCTGGTGTTCGTCGAGGGTGTGGCTGCGGGTGAAGGCGACGGCGGGGTGCTTGCCGCGCTGGGTGCAGGTGGCGGGGTCGTGGCCCTGGCCGATGCCGATGCAATGGAGCAGGCCCGGGTGGTCCACGGGGAAGACGGCGAAGCCGTGGCGGATGAGCCACAGGGCGCCGTCGAGTGGCGTGTCGCGGACCGTGGTCGTGCTCAACGGGTGTGCTCCTCGGGTTGGTTGGGCGGGGCCCGCCCGCCGCGGGCGGGGAAGGACGGCGGGCGGGCTCGGGGGAAGGCGGTCAGCTCAGGTCGGGGACGCAGAGCCAGCCAGGCCCAGCGAGATCGGGGAGCGTGCCGTAACCGAGGGCGTCGACCGCGGCGGCGAGTTGGTGATTCCAGTCGGCGAGCTGCTCGGGCGTAACGGTCTCGGGCGTGACGTGCTTGTACGTGCCGAGCTCGACTTCGTCGCACTGGGTGGTGAGGAACAGCTCGTCGGCGTCGTAGTTGCCTGCGGACAGGTATCCGACCTCGGGGCACCGGTCCTTGAGCGACTTGAGTTCGGCCTCAATGCGGTCGTTCTCGGCCCACGGGTGGACGCCGTCCGGAAGCGGAACGTGGACGCCGTAGGCGAAGTAGGTGGAGTGGTACATGCCCATGGGTCACGCCTCCTTGCTGGCGGTGTCGTTGGCGATGGCGGTGAGGTGGGCGGTGCCGTCGGCCTGGTTGGCGGCGAGGTTCATGGCGTCGACGAGTTCGGGGTAGGCGGCGCGGAGGCGGGCGGTGTGCTGGAGGTCGGCGGCGTCGATGGTCTGCATGAGCAGCTCGGTGAAGCGGCCGGGCCGGAAGCCGCCGGGGCGGCCGTAGTGCCACAGGACGTGGCGGGCGGTCTCGCTGCCGATGGGCGGTGCGGTCTGCATGCGGTGTTCCTCACGGGCTGATAGGCAGGCGGATCAGAGGGCGTTGGCCATGACGCTGGCCAGGCGGGTCATGAAGGCAATGCGGGCCCGGTCGTCGATGTCGGGGCTGAAGGCGCAGTGCAGGCGGACGAGGGGCGTGTCGTCGCCGTCGACGGTGAGCGTGTGGTCCTCGGGCTCGAGGCCGTCGGCGCCGAGGTCGACGGCCCACTTCGAGACGTCGGCCGCGCCGTTGATCAGGGCGTGGATCTTCCGCTGGACGGTGTTGTACGCCTCGCCGCTGTCGGCCTCGAACGGGAGCAGCTCGCTCCACGTCTTGCCGCCGTCCTCGTGCTCAGTGGAGGCGACGATGTCGTCGTCCATCTGCTCGCCGACGCACATGAACTCGGGGTCCTCGGTGAGCGTGGCGTGCTGGGCTGCGGCTTCGACCCGCAGGTCGTCGTCGGTGTATGGCTGATCGGTCACGGCCGATCTCCTTCTGCTGGTTGGGCCGCCCGCCGTCGCGGCTGGTCAGCGGCGGCGGGCGGTGGCTGGGCGGGCTTAGAAGGGGGGCTCGTTGCCCTGCTGCGGGGCGGCGTAGCCGGGGCCGATCTCGCCGGTGACGGCGTTCACGCCAGCCGGGACCGCGGGCGGCGGGGCCTGGTACTGCGGGGCGGCGGCCGGGGCGGCGTACTGCGCGGGCGCGGCCTGGGCGGCCGGGGCGTTCAGCTCGGACTGGGCGGCGGGGATGTAGCGCGCCGTGTACTGCTTCGGTGCGGAGAAGCCGCGCTGCTTCTGCTCGCCGTCGTGGGTGTAGGTGACGGCGAGGGTGCCGCCGACCTCGAGGCCGCGGGCGCCGGCGGCGCGGACGGCGTCGGCGACGGCGTTCTTCATCTGGCCCTTGACGAAGATGCGGCGCTTGCCGTCGTCGTCCTCCAGGGCGTGGTCGCGCTGGTCGGTCTGGACGGTGACGACGAGCTGCATCATCGGGTCGCCGTTGTTCCAGAACTTCTTCTCGCCGGTCTGGATGTCCCGCTGCTGTTCGACCTTGGGCTGTTCGGTGATGCGGCCGCCGACGGTGGTGCCGGGGGTGGGGAACTTGGCGGTGGGTGCTCCGCCGCCGCCCATGAGGAAGCTGTTCGCGTCCATGCTGATGCTCCTTCGCTTATGCGATGAGGGATTCGAAGCCGTGCCGCGGCGCGGCCGACTGCTGGATGCCGGGGCAGCCGACGCTGGGGTCGGTGCTGCCGGGCTTGAACCACTCGCAGAACCGGCACTTCGCCAGTTCGTCGGTGGGGATCTGGGACCACCAGTCGGGGCCGTAGTCGCTGAGAGCGGCTTCCGAGCTGGCGATGCGCTGCTTGATGTGGTCGAGGCGGGCGAGCCCGTCGAGGGCGACCTGCCGGTTGTACGGCTCGGTCCAGACGTGGACGCGGAGTTCGTGGTAGCGGGCGACGAAGCAGATCGCGACCCGGTTCACGGTCTCGCCCGCGTTCTCCTGGCCGAGCCCGTACAGGTGGGCCTGGATGCGGTACTGAGGGCCGGGCCCTTTGCGCCGGTAGTCGTCCTGCGTGCTGTGGCCGACGAGCTTCCAGTCCCAGACGGTGCCGGTGGCGCGGTCGAACAGGTCGGTGCTGCCCGCGATGACGGCGGCCTCGATCGGGGAGGCGTGGACGGTGACCCGCTCTTCGATCTTGTAGCGGGGCCGGCCGTCCGGGAGCGCTGTCTGGCGCCGCTCGAAGGCTTCTTCCATCCAGGTGTGGAATCCGGTGCCGATGATGCTCGCGGCCGGGTCGCTCGCGGCGGCCGCGCGCGGCCAGTCGAGCAGCTTGTACGTCAGGCGCCGCTCGCACGGGTCGCCGACCTCGCTGGGCCCGAGCCGCTTCTGGAGCGACCGGGGGGCGTTGTGGGCGGTGTCGACGATGAGGCCGGCGATGCGCTCGGCGAGCATCTCGCCGACCTCGTCGCTGCCGCTGGTGCTGGCCATGGTTACGCCACCACCGCCGTCCGGGCGCCGCCGTACACCGGGGTGGCGTTGTGCTCGCGCCAGGGGAGGACTGACTTGAAGGGCTGGCGCCAGGCGATCGGGCCGTGACACTTGCGGTACGGGTCGTGGAACCACTCGCGACGGAAGGACAGGCGGCGGCAGCCCGGGCACTGAATCTGCGGGCCGAACTCGCGGCCCATCTCGCTCTCGAAGGCGTCTTGCCGTTCGAACTCGTCGAGCCTGCGTACCTCGTCGGAGCCGTTGGTCGGCGTCTCCTTGCTGAGGTCGGTCTCCCACGAGTCGTCGGCCGCGTTCAGCAGGGCGTTGTCCTCGCAGTCGGCGTCGACCCAGAGGACGTAGGTCAGCGTCCGCTCGATGACGACCGGGAACTTCCGCTCCCCGACTCCCCACACGCGGGCCTCGCGGGCGGCTTGGTCGAGCAGCGCCTCAACGGCCGGGTCGGGGTCGGCCGGCTCGGGCCGCGACCACTTCTTGTCGAAGTACTCGTGGTCGCCGGTGTGCCCGAGGTCCAGGCGGCACTCCTCGTAGGAGCCCTGCGGGTATGGCTCGTTGCACTTCATGAGGCTTCCTTGCTGGTCTGGTTGTTGAGGCCGAGGGCGTCGAGGAGGAGCCGGAGGTCGCCGCGGTCGCGGGCGGCCTTGAGGACCGCGCGGGATGCGGCGGCGCGCTCCTCGCGGGTGGTGTCTGCCTTGGCGGTGTGCAGGTGGTCGCTGCCGCGTTCGACGTTCACCGGGCGCCGCCCCCACGGGTGTTGAGGGCGTAGTGGCGGTTGTCGGGGTCGTCGACCAGCACGAGGTGTCCGGCTCGCTGCAGGGCGGTGAGGTCGTGGCGGGCGGTGCCGCGCTGCACTACGCCGGGGTCGGTCAGCGCGTAGAGGCTGAGGACGCGGTGGGTGTTCCAGGCGCCGCCGTGGGTGCGGATGGCGTCGAGGAGTCGGGCCTGCCGCTCGGTGAGCCCTTTCGCTTCCTCGCGGGCCACGTCGTCGTCGCTCGCGTGGTGGTGCAGCAAGCGCCGGACCTCGTCCATGTCCGCGTCGTCGACGCGAACCACGGTGCGGAGGGTGCGGACGAGCTGCCGGTACATGGCCAGCTCGCCGGGGTACGCCTCCGCGTCCATCTCGAACTCGGCCACGGCCGAGCGGATCAGGTCGTCTGCGGTCAGGTCGTGCAGCGCAACACCGGTGCCGTAGGCGTCGGACAGGGCGCGGCGGATGTCGTCGAGGGCGCTCATCGCTCGCACCCCCGAACCACGGCGATCGAGCCGAGGACGTACAGGGCGAGCGCGGCAAGGGTGACGGGGAGCGCGATCACTGGGCGGCCCTCGTCTCTTCGCGCAGGGCCTGCGTGGGGGCGATGCGGCGGGTGATGCCGTCGGCCTCGGCGGCGGCGTCCTCGCGCTGTCCGGCGAGGAGGGCGCGCAGGCGCCGCACCTGCGGCTCGACGTTCTCCTCGAGGGCCGTGGCCTTGTCGGTGAGCGCGTGGGCGATCGGGTCTTCGTCGACGGGCCGGTCCTTGGCGACGAGCAGCTCTTCCAGCTCGGCGACGCGGGCCCGCAGCTCCTGGCGGCCGCGCTGTGCCGACGCGAGCGCCAACCGCAGCCGCGCGTTGTCCTGCTCTTCCTCCCACCGAGCAAGGCAGGCGCCGGTGATGTCGTTCCGCAGCTGCTCGTGCTCGGCGGCCTGCTGGGGCGAGTTGAGGAGGCGGGCGGAGTCGAGGGCGAGGATGACGCCGGCGGCGGCGTTCACGCTGCGGGTGGCCATGCCGGACTCGCTTCGACGCGGCAGGGGGTGGTCTGGGATGATTGCGGTCACGGTGACCTCTGCTTTCTCTGCTGTGTAGGGGCGCCGGTCGTGGGGTCGCTCGGGCCGGGAAGCTGTGAGCGGCCCTTCGGCGCGTTCAGGGGTTCAGGCGGTCCGCGCGAACGGCTTGACCGCGTGCCGCTCGTTCTGGCGGCGCAGGTCCTCGGCGGTGAAGGTGATGCGGCCGCCGTCGCGGTGGTGGTGCACCTCGCGGCGGTAGCAGCGCTCCTTCAGGACGCGGACGCTCCGGTACGGCAGGAGCTGCCGGGCGACGACCTCTTCGGGCGTCCACCGGCGGAACTCGGCCTCGTCGGTGCTGGGGTCCGCGATGCGGCGGACGATCTTCGTGGCCTTCACGGTCACGGCTTCTTCTCCTCTTCGGCGATCAGGTCCTCGTCGACCCGGAGGGCGGTGGCGACCTTGCGGACCTGCTCAGTTCCGGTGTCCTGGATCTGCTCACGCTCAAGGCGGGAGAGGTAGCCCCTGTTCAAGCCGGTCTGCGCTTCAAGCTCAGGCAGGCTCATTTTCCGTGCACGTCGGATGTCCCGGATGAGTGGTCCTCTTGGCTTCACGCCTACATTCTGAGCACACCTTGGCTACGGACGCAAGCAGCCTGCCTACACTCTGGGCACAGATTCTGTGCTTCTGGCCTATGCCAGTGGCAGCCGATAGGGGCGGTATGCAACTCGTGAGACGTAAAAGGCTCAACAACGCGCAGGTCAAAGCGCCGAAACTTGGCTACGCGCATGCAACCTGATGGGGCATGATGGAGACTTATGGATGAGGCAACGAAGCGACTGGGAACTGAGCTGCAGGCTGCCCGCGAAGGCCGGCGCCCCCGGCTCACCCAGCCCCAGGTAGCGGAGCACCTGGGCGTCAGCCGGACCACGATCCAGAACATCGAGGCAGGCCGCTTCCAGCGGGTCAACGCGAACATCCGCGACTACGCGCGCCTGCTCGGCTGGCCCGAGGGCGCCGCCGAGCGCGTCATGGAAGGCGGCACGGTCCGCCCGCCCGACGAGCCGCCGGCCACCGCGGAGCCGTCCGCCCCGGCCGCGCTCGGCCTCTCGCCCGCAGTGGAGATGGAGCTGCAGGCCGGCGAGACGCTGGAGTCGAACGTCATCAACCTCGGCCCGGACGAGGACGACGGGCACATCATCGTCGTCCTGCAGAGCCGCAAGGGCGCGACGCGGGAAGAGATGGCACGGGTCGCGGCGCGCTACCGCAAGGCCCGCCGGTACCTCCAGAGCATTGCTTCTGAGACTGATGAGGTTGCAGAGCCCTAAGAAAACAGTGCTGCCCTAGTGTGCTACCGCGCAAAGTGTGGTTGCATGCACGTACCGTCACCGGGAGGGGGGGACCACTCGGCGGATCGGGGCATTACATGTTTGCGCGAGTGGTGCGACGCAGTGGGAACTACTTCACGCCGCACATAGGTGATCAGCCCTCCGGGCTCGTCGTCTGGGTCCACGAAGACGACGTCACGGAGGAAGGCCGGAAAGCGTTCGAGGACGCGCTCGCCGAGCAGATGCAGCGTTGGGAGCCGCGTTCCCCGGGAAGCCCCCGCGGGCGCCAGATTCCCTTCACTATGGATCGACGACAACGCATCGAGCACGACATTCCGCTGATCGTCGAGGACCGGCCCGACTTCATCCACTACACCGTCCGGGCTTCGCTCATCACCGAGCGAGCGGCCCGGGCGCTCACCCGCGCCCAGTCCAAGGAATCAGCGAACTGGCAGCGCAGGCCTGCGCGGCGGACCAGCCGCACGGCGATCTGAAGGGGGAGGGAGCGGGGCAATGGCCTTCGCAGAGAAGGTGTACAAGGTCCGGAACGGCAAGCAGACCAAGCAGTTCACGTGGCGCTCGAGGTACAAGAAACCGGACGGCACCTGGGGGTCCGAACCTGGTTTCGCCACCAAGAAGTTGGCCGAGGAGTGGGGCGACGAGCAGGAGCGCCTCATCAAGGCCGGCACATGGATTGACCCCGACAAGCGGGCCACGACGTTCGGCGAGTTCGCCGAGGCGTTCATGGCGGCCCGCCGTAAGCGGGGGCGCACGGTCGGGACCCGGTGGGACCGGCTGGACAACCACATCCTGCCCAGGTGGAAAGACGTGCCGCTGGGCGCCATTTCGTGGTTCGACGTCGACTCCTGGCAGCAGAGCATGACGGTGGAGGACGTTACCCGCGGGCACTGCGTGTCGCTGATGTCCACCATCATGACGGCGGCTGTGGACGCCGGGTACATCACAGTGAACCCGTTGTTCGGCCGACGCCGCACCCGCGACACGTCGGGTGAGGCGGCCTGGACGAAGCCACCGAAGGTCCGCCGGGATGGCGGGGCCCGCCCGGAGGATGCCGTGCTCGTCGCGGAGCGCCTCGGGCCGGCCATCGGCGTGCACGTGCTGGCGACGGCGTTCACGGGCCTGCGCTGGGGCGAGGGCCTCGGACTGCATCGGGACAACGTGCTGCTGATGCGGCGCCAGCCGTGGGGCGCGGGCGAGTTCGTGTGCCCGATCCTGCGGGTGGTCGAGGAGTATGCGGAGTACCAGGAGCGCGACGAGCGGGGCCGTAAGAAGGGGTACGTCCTGAAGCTGGAGCCGACGAAGAACGACGGCTCGACGCGCGACGTGGACGTGCCGCCGTTCCTGGCCGTGCTGCTGCGGAACCACCGTCAGGACTGGCCGCACGAGCGGCCGTTCAGCACGCCGAGCGGGACGCCCTGGCGCCGGGGGAACTGGTCACGGTCTTTCCGGCCGGCGTGCGACGGGCGTGAGGAGCGGTCGAAGCGGCAGGGCGTCGCGTACCGGGCGGCGTGGGAGCCGATCCTGCCGGGCTTGGACATGCGGGCGTTGCGGGCGCTGCACGACACGATGCAGTCGGAGATCGGTGTGAAGGAGCCGCTGGCGTTCGAGGCGGCCGGTCACCGGCGGCCCGGCATCAAGCGGCACTATCAGCGGCCGACTCCGGCGATGCGCGCGGAACGGCTGGACGGGCTGGAGTCCGTATTCTGGAAGGCGATGGCGAACGTGGGGCTGCGCACGCTGTGGGGCCGCGTGGACCTGATGAAGCATCCCACGGAGTTGATCTCCTAAATCTCTCCTAAATGATCTTGACCGGTACTCCCCCGGCAGGTGCCATCAGGGAAGACCAGCGGCTAGAGAATCCCTCTCCTAAAGCGGGTGTCGCAGGTTCGAATCCTGCCGGGGGCACACTGTTGATCAGGGCAAAGGCCCCGGTTTCCCCAGGTCAGATGGGGGCCGGGGCCTTCGTCGTGCGGTCGCACTCACTCTGACTACACACTCACTACGGGCTGACTACACACTCACTACGGGAGTTGGTCTCCTAAATATCCCCTAAATGATCATGGCGTTGCTGCAGGTCAGCAGACGAACCGGGCGCCCCTGCGCTCCCACTGGCGGGAGGGCAGGGGCGCCCGGAGTGCCGGACCGTACAGAGGGGGGGACCACTGTGTGAACGGTCCGGCACGGCTGGTTTGCCCGGTCAACACCATGTCTAACAAACGGATGCCGACCTGGTCATTCACCCGTTCGTGTGAACACCCGTTCGAATATGCACACTACACACAGCCCTGCGGCATATGCCAGAACCGCAAGGCTACGGGTCGAACTTGATGGAATGTCACGCCATGCGGACCGGATGCCCCGTGTCCCACGGTGCATGCCGGTCAATCAAGATCGGAAAAGGCGGAACGTATTCCGCAGACACATGATCACGCGGCATCGACGTTTGTCGAGTGCTTGCCCTGCCCGACGACGATGACGACAGCTGGCTCTCCGAGGTCCATCAGGCCATCGGGGACCGGGTGCGCGCCGAGCGGCTCCGGCAGAACCTGACCCAAGACGCTGTGTGGCAGGCCGCGCGCATCGATCGGCGGACGCTGCAGCACGTGGAGGCCGGCCGGGACGTGAAGCTGTCCACGCTGGCGCGCGTCGCCCGGGTCCTGGGCGTGCCGCTCGCCGACCTTGTGCGATGAAGCGGCCCCGGCCGGTGTGGACACCAGCCGGGGCCGCAGCGCGCAAGGGTCAGGCGCCGAGCGTGCCCACCTTCACCGCGCCGAGGAACGTGGTCCAGGCGCGTGGGCGCCACGGCTGCGGCGCCGCGGGGACGGTCCTTGGTGTCCCGGAAGTACGCGCCGGACGACGTCTTGGCGACCTCGATGCAGGCGCCGTTGCCGGTGCTGTAGCTCGACACGTGCCAGGGCAGAGTGGTGCTGTCCATGTGTTGCCTTTCTGGTGGTTGTTACGTGATGGGGCCCCGTCCCCGACGGGGGGCGGGGGCGGGGCCCCTGCCCGTGCCCGGCCTGCGTTCTTGCCGGGTCCGGGAGTTCAGTGGCGGCACCGCGGGCACCGGCACGGCGGCCACGCCGAAGTCAGCGCGAACGGGTCAAGCGGCTCATCAGCCGTCACGCACACCTCGTCACGCCGCTCGATGATCTCGCCGTCGTGGATACGGGTCACCCGCATCGTCATCAGCCGCATGGGCGCCTTGCCGGCCTGCCCGGCGCTCACTGCTCGCCCCGGTGCGCGGTGGCACGATGCCGGCGGAGCCACACCCGGCAGTCGATCGCCCGCGAGAGGTCGCCCGCCCGCTCCGCGCTGGCCTCCTCGACTTTGAGTCGTCGGCATTCGGAACACCCGGGCACTGCCGGCGTCGGCGCTTGTGTTCTACGATCCATGCGTCACTGCTCCCTATGTAGCGGTGGCCACACCCCCCGGGCCCTGCCAGGCCGCGGGGGTTTCTTGTGACCCAGACCATACCGCGCCTTACCGAGGGTTGCCGAGGGGTCCTGCGGTCGCGCGGCATGGTGCGGGAACCTACGGTCGCCGGTATGAGCGCTGATCTCGACCGGACGCGGGCGGTATGGAGGCAGGCCGCGCAGATCGTCATCGGCCGGATCAAGGACGGCACCTATCCGCCCGGGACCCGAGTGCCCTCGACGCTGGAGCTGGCAACCGAGCTGGGGGTCGCGGCGTCGACGAGCCAGAAGGCGCTCGCCTATCTGCGTCGTGAGGGCTGGTTGCGCGGCGAGACCGGGATTGGAACCTTCGTCGCCGACCGGCCGCCCCTCGACGGCTGAGCGCGCCCAGGTGCCGGCGGACGCCACGTCAGGCCCTCGCTATCCGTGCCGCTGCCGGGGACACTTGTAATATGCAACTTACCTTTCAGCAGGCTGGCTACCGTCTCGTCACTGATCTGCCGGAGGAGATGCGGCCGTGGCGTGACCGGCCGACCAAGTGGGAGAACGTCTCCCCCGCAACCGGCACCTATCATCTCGACTCTGGCGGCGTGTACCTGTACTACCCGGACGTCGGCAGCGCCGGACTCGACCACCCCGTGGGTCAGGCGCAGTTCGGGCTGGGCTGTATCTCCAGCTACCGCGCGGAGACGGACCCGGCTCGCCGGGCGGTGTTCCTGACGCGGGCGAAGACGCAGGCGGACCGGCTCATCGCCAAACGGCTTGAGGCCCGGGGCAGCTGGTGGTTCCCGTACCCCTTCCCGTTCACGCACGCCGTGCACACCGGTGTCTCGTACAAGGCGCCGTGGTATTCGGGGATGGCGCAGGGCGAGGCCATCTCCCTGTTCGCGCAGCTGTCCCAGCTGGACGGCGTCTGTGGCGAGGACCGGGCCAGGTATCTCGCGGCGGCCGACGCGGCGTTCGCGTCGCTTCAGGTCGCGGACGACGGCTACCCGTGGGCGGTCAACGTCGACGGCGCTGGCTATGTGTGGCTTCAGGAGTACCCGGGCAGCGAGCCGGGCACCGGCGACTACACATACAACGGGATGGTCTTCGCGATGTTCGGGTTGTGGGACTACTACGTCGCCACGGGCAGCCAGGATGCGGCAGCCCTGTACGACGGGTGCGCGACCACCATCGCCAGGTACTTCCCTCAGCTGCGGAACACCAAGTGGGCCTCGCACTACTGCCAGACGCACCGGATACCCGCGCCCTCCTACCACCAGCACCACATCAACCTGCTGCGGCAACTGCATTGGCAGACTGGCAGCCCGGACTTCGCCGACCACACGGATCGGCTCGTCGACGACTACCCGGCCAGCGTGACGGGCACGGTCCAGTTCGCGGCCGGCACGCACACCCTGTACCGGTACGACACGGCTGCGGACGGCTCCTGGGTGGAGTCCAGGGCGGACAAGGTCTTGGAGACCAAGTCGGTGACGTTCAGCCGGGCGACGCAGGCCCCGGCGTCGATGCGGCGCCGGATCCAGAACCGGGGCATCTACTACCGGATCAGCGCGGGCCCGTATGAGGGCTGGTGGGTGGGCGAGGCATGGCCCAACTCGCACCTGCTCGGGCAGTACCTGACGACCCTGTACCGGCCCACCCGCACGGTGACGTTCCCCGGCGGCAGCGTGCCGGTGGACACGTACAAGGTGGCGACGGACGGCACGGCGACCATCAGGACGGTGTCCTTCGTGAACCCGTCGAACGCGCCGACGGACCGGCGGGCGATCGTCAACGGGCGGCCGTGCTTCCAGATCACGGCGGGCGGACTGACCGGGTACTGGGTGCCGGCGGTATCGGTGACGGTCAACTCCTCGGGGCCGACCGGCTAAGGGCTGCGGTAACGACGAAGCGGCCCCGCCCTCCCGAAGGAGGACGGGGCCGTGGTCATGGGTACTGGCGGCGGTGCGGGTCGAGGCCTAACGCCTCCGGGGTGTTGCCGTTGCCGTTGTTGCCGGGCTGGTTCGGCGGCGGGGCGCCGTCCCGCCTGCAGACGAGCGCGTCGGCATCCCATGACGGCGCCTGCAGGCTGTACCCGTCGGGGCATGCCTGCCCGGCCCTGCCGTCCTTGCCGTCGTGGCCGTCCCTGCCGTCCTTGCCGGGCGGTCCTGCGGGTCCTGCGGGTCCTGCGGGTCCTGCGGGCCCTACCGACCCTGCCGACCCCGCCGGGCCTGCTGGACCGGTCACCGTAGCGCCGGGCTCGCCTTGCCCGCCGGACGGTCCTGCAGGGCCGGGCGAGCCGGGCGGGCCCGTCGCACCCGGCCGTCCTGGCTCGCCCTGCGGACCGCGAGGCCCGGCCGGGCCCGGGATTGGCACAGGCACCTGAGCACGCGCGGGCAGATCATCGACCGCCCGCGACGGGTCCGGCGCCGCCGGCGTCCCTCCCCCCGCTTTGATCTGCGAGCGCAGCACCCGCACATCCGTCGCCAGTGTGGCCACGGCGTCCCCGCGCAGGTCCGCCTCGGCGGCGAGGTCATCCGCCCGGCGGTCTCCCGCGTCGATGCGTAGCCACACGAGGACGACCGCACCTGACAGCACGAGTAGCACGGCTGCGACCGCGAGGAATCGCCATTGCTGTACGTGGAGCGGCCTCGCGTGGCGACGTGTGTTCACGTGGGGTGTCCTCCCAGCTCGACGATCTGTGCGCGCAGCCGCGTGTTCTCACTGCTGAGTTCGGTGATCTGCCGCTGTAGTGCCGCCTTGTCGGCGCGTTCGCTGGCGAGTTCGGCGTAGGCGGCGGCGAGCTGCCGTTCGTTTTCGACGAGCCGGTCGCGCAACTTGTCGCGTTCCTCTTGCAGGTTGTCGACGAGTGTCGAGTAGCCGCCGAGCACGGCGCCGGACTGCGAGGCCCTATTCGCGCCCCGCTGCCCGATCAGTGCGCCGACCGCAGATGCGAGCCCGACGGCGATGGCTCCGACGGCGCCGAGCTGCGCAGCGTCCACGCAGGACCTCCGATGGTGCAGTGGGGGGTGAGCAGGGCGCCGCGGCAGTCGTCGGGTGAGCCGCCGGACCGCCACGGCACCCATCAGGCGCCCGTCGAAGGCTGCTTGTTGGGCACGGCGTAGGTGACGCCCCAGGCGCCCAGGACCGCGAGCGCGATGGTGATGCCCTCGGTGGCCGTGACCTGACCGTCCTGCACGGCGGTGACTGCAGCCGTGGCGCCCGCGGCGAGGCCGGCCACGATGGACTTGGCGATGCTGGAGATCTTCATGGTGTCCTTCTGGGATCAGGCGGTGACGGTGAAACCGTGCTTCGCGGCGAGGCGGCTAAGGGAGTCCTTGCCGGGGATGCCGTCGGCGCTCTGGCCAGGCTTGCGGCCGCGGAACCCGCACCGCTCCTGCCAGCCGCTCATCGCGTCCTTGGTGGCCGTGCCGTAGTGGCCGTCCAGGTACGTCTTGGCGAGCAGGCCCTCGTCGACGAGCGCGGCCTCCACGGCGCGCACCCCGGCGTAGGTGACCGGCGTCCCCTTGGCCTGCGGGTCGGTCTTCGCCGCCTTGACCAGCTTGGACAGCGACACCGTGGGCTTGGCCGGGGCGGGCAGGCTGGTGGTGGGCGGCTTGCTGTCGAGCCGCTTCGCGACGCGGTCGAGGATCTGCTCCCAGTCCATGCCGGGCCCGCGCGGGTCGACCTTGCCGGGCTGCCAGTCCAGGTGCCGCAGCGCCGACCGGGCGCCCCACCCGTGCTGCCGGCAGATCGCGGCTATCACGCGGACGATGGCCTCGATCTGCTCGGTCGGCCACGGGTCCTTGCCGTCGCCGAGGTTCTCGCACTCGAAGCCGTAGAAGGCCCGGTTGCCGTCGGCGGTGGCCTCGTTGTCGACGGGCGGCCGCCGCTCTGCGATGACCGCGGACAAGACGTCCGGGTCACCGAGGCCGGCGTGGTTGGCGCGGCCCCAGCCGACCGTGTGCACGCGCCCGTCCTTGGCGATCATGCCGTGGCAGAGCGGGCCGGGCAGTCCGGCGTACCCGTCGCGCACGATCTTCACCGTGTTCGCCGTGCCCTTGGTGACGGTGTGGTGGATCATCACGCCGTGCACCGGACCCCACGGGCCCTTCGCGTTGCGGTTGTGGTTCTTCCAGTCGCCGACCTCGACGACGGTCACGCCCTCAGCCTTCAGGGCGGCGAGGAACTGGGCAGCGGTGAGTGGAGTTGCCACGGGATGCCTCCAGGCATGAGAAAGGCCCCGGCCATCGGCGCGGGGCGGGCGGGGTAGGGCTGGGTCAGTTGGCGGTCTGGTATTCGATCTGCGCGCGCAGGATGTGGCCGGCGGCGAGGGTGGACGGGGCGGCGCCGGTCATGGATGCGGCTCGCGAGTCCGTGGCCGATGTGGGGAAAGTGCAGGAGAAGACGGTGCTGCCAGCGCTCATCACGGCCTGCCCGGCCCATGTTGAGGCGCCAGCCGCGAGCCGGGCCGTGCCGAGGTAGTCGACGACGGCGGACGTTGCTGCGAACGGGACGCTGAAGGCGTAGGCGCCGCTGCCGTAGGTGGTGGTCGACCCCATCTCCAGGCGGATGTCGGCAAGGCACTTCCGGCCGACCTTGAGATACCGGCCGGTCAGCACCCCGTTCCCGAGGGCCGGGTTGGTCGTCGCTGTCCACGTCGGCGTGTACGTGGTCCACGCGTCGAACATGCTGTTGAACTGGTCGCGGATCTCCTGGTTCAACAAGGCCGCCGTGACGGTCTCGCCGACGATCCACGTCTTCGGTGCGAACGTCACGCCCCCACCTCCGGGGCCTCCGGCTCGGGCGTGGGCTCGGGCTCGGGCGTGGGTTCCGGTTCCGGCTCGGGCTGCACCGGGTTGCGCGGGTCGTCCGGGTGCCACCAGAACCGGCGAGTCAGGCTCAGCGCCTCGGCCTCGGCGGCCTCGATGTCATCGGGGACGATGAGCGGCACCCAGTCCCGCCGGCATTCCGCGCACCCGAAACGCGGGTCGGCCACGGAGACGGCCCACGCTGTCCGGCAGGCATCGCACTCGGTGATCCACCGGCCGTCATCGATCCAGGCGTACAGCCCCGGATGGTCCGGCACCGACTCGGTCGGGACGGGGACGCGGCGGCCCAGCCGGTACTCGACCCACGCGTAGACCAGCTCGGCCCCGGGGATCTGCGACCAGTCTTCCGCGGGCTGGCCCCGGCGCGGGGGCGGCGGCAGGTAGAACGTTTCGGCGGTCACGATGGACGCGGCGGGCAGGGCGGACACGGCCATGGGCGTGCTCCGATCAGTAGGCGAGGCGGGTGGTGGAGTCGAGCCTGGAGTACACGGGATCGCCGAGGACCCACACGGAGTCGTTGAAGGAGGCGCTGGTGTGGAACTGGATCACGTGGCTGCGCTCTTTGATCGTCTCGGTGTAGCCCTCGACCGTGACCCGCATCGAGGACGCGGGCGCCTGCGAGGGCAGGCCGTAGACGGTGAAGTAGCTGGAGATGTCGGCGTCGAGGATGTCCAGATAGTTGGGCATCGTGTACGCCTCGATCACCACCTCGCGCAACTCCGGCCCCGGGTTTGCGTACCGGGACACGACCCAGTAGGCGGCGTCCAAGACGCTGTTGTCGCTGGTCTTGAGGATGTCGAGGGGCTGCGGCTCGTACAGTCCGAACGCCGTGATGCTCGAGGGCGCGGTGACCCGCTGGGTGGCGCCGCCGGGCCGGGAAGCCTGCAGCGAGTTGACCATCTTCTGGTCGTCGTCGGAGATGCTCGTTCCCGGCTCGAGGTCGGCGTAGGTGACCGTGAACACCTCGCCGGACGGGTCCGGGTTGTAGCGCAGGTCGCGGCTTTGGAATGCGAGCCCGAAGTAGTCCCGCTCGGCGTACAGCTTCGCGGACTCGGTGTACTCCACCTCACGCATGCGGGCGACGACCTGCGTGCCGCCCGCCGCCTGGGACGCGATCGGGTCGAACGTGCCACCGAGAATCGTCACGCTGTCCACGCCCGCATACCGAGCCAGCCGCTGGATCCGCTCGGCCGCACTCTCGCCCGCGTACCCGGTCGCCCCGGCCCTGTAGTGGCTGGCGAGCCGGGACTCGGCGGCCTGGGCCACCCCGTACAGGGCAACGTAGGCGATCGACCCGGACCACAGGCGGGTGCCACGGTAGCCGCCGATATGCAAGATGCGCTGGTCGGTGCCATAGGGCACGGATACGCCGGCCATCGCCAGCGCGCCGTCGAGGAACACAAGCTTCGAATATTGGCCAAAGGCCACGTGGTGCCAGTTTCCGTCCGCCAGGCCAGGCGTAAAGGGGATCGGTGCCGTCGCCAGCGTGCCGCCGGTGTCGGTCCATTCGATCTGCAGCTGGCCGCTGCCGGACAGGGACAGCACGTGCACGTACTGCAGGTCCGGGGACGCCAGAGCCATGATGGCCCGGCCGGCGGTGGTGGTCTGGAACCAGCACTCGAGCACTGGCCGGCCGCCATTGAGCTGCGTTTGGACGTCGTCGCCCATGTTGGCCGACAACCATTTCCCGGCCGTCGCCGAGGACGGAGTGAACAGCGGGACCTGGTCCTCGGTGGCGGGCGGCCCCGGCGCGGCAGCCATGGCGAGGGTGCCGCCCGTACCGACCTGCTGAATGGTCAGGGATCCCGCGCCGATGCCGGACAGGTCGCCCGCGCTGGTGGAGTCGGACGGCTCGGTCAGCGGGTAGAACGCGAGCGGCCCGGACGCGAGGACCTCCTCGGCCGCCATGCTCCGGAGCACGGGGAGCCGGTTGAGCCGCTTGAACAGGTCGGTGCACGTGACCGTGACCGTGCTGGAGAGGCCCTCCCAGTCGACGGGGAACTCGTTGGCCGTGCCGCAGAAGCGGGGCTTGATGATGGCGCCGACCAGGTCCCACTCGATGAAGTCGTTGGTGCCGCCGGTGCGGGTGGCGGGGAACTCGACCGCGTGCGTCTGGCTGGACACCCACGCGGGCGCAGCGAGGGTGCGGCGCACGGTCCAGCTGAAACCGTCGCGGGACGTCTCCCAGTAGACGGTGCCGCCGGACTCCCGGACCCGCAGCCACGCGTGGTCGATCGGCGAGTAGGTGAGGTTCACGGCGGACCCGTCGAAGTACGCCGCCTGGTTCGACGCGGCGAGGAGGCCGGTGAGCGCGTCGTACCGCCAGCCGATCCGCGTGCCCGCCGTAGTGGAGTTGACCCACATCGACGCGGCCACGTTCGACGAACCGCCCGCCTTCGGGACGGTGACCAGCTTGGCAGTGAGGCGGCTGCCCTTCAGCGTCCACTGCCGCACCGACTGCAGGCCCGCATCCCCGGCAGTGCTCACCGGGATGCGGACCACGCCGCCCCGCTCGACGACCCCGCCGTAGGAGTTGGGCCACAGCACCGAGTCGACGCGGCCATCGTCGAAGTCGTCGCCCAGCTGCCCGACCGGGTAGGGCGCCGCCCCGGACCGCGTCGGCATGTGCGCGACCGCGATCCGGATCGGCGCGTTGCGCCGCACGAACGGGTAGTACGGCGACGAGGAGTTGCCCGGGGTGAACCGGCCGTCGTCGTTGTCCAGGGCCAAGGTCGCCGTGCCAGGCTGCGTCTCGGACAACTCGTCGGCGGCGCCTCGGGTGATGGTGATTGCCCGCGCTGTGCTGACGTACTGACTGATGTCCGTCCAGGTGATGGTGTCGGGGTACTGCACCAGGCCGCCCCAGCCCATTTCCACCAGCCACGCCACTACGCCACCCCCAGCTTCACGTTCAGGCCCTGCGTTCTTTTGAGCATGAGCAGTACGCGCTGCAGTTCCTTGCCGACAGCGACCGGGTCCATTGCCCCGTTGATGTCGACCTGTACCTGCATGACCCCGCCGCCCCCGCCGGCCACGACAGCGGGCCGCCCCAGCACAGGCTGAGCCGAGGCGACGCGGCCGGTGACGACGCCGAGGGCGCGGTCGACTTCCGGCAGCGCGCCGACCAGACCGCGGGCCAGGCCCTGCGTGGAGAAGCGCCCCAGCTTGGCCATCACCGTGGACGGGCTCTTGATCCCCAACGCTTTCTTGATGCTCTTCTGCATCCCCTGGGCGATCTTCAGCATGAGCTTCTCGATGTCTTTCTGCTGAGAAGCCAGGCCCGTGAGGAACCCCTTGCTGGCGTTCTTGCCGGAGTCGTACAGGATGTCCGCGCCCCGCTTGCCCAGCTTGTCCGTGGACTTGTCGAGCTGGCTCTGCAGGCTGTTGATCTGCTTGAACGTGTTCTTGTCCGCGCCGACCAGAGCGGACGCGTAGGCGTAGCCGTCCTCCGGGCCCATGTTGAGGATCTGCCGCAACAGCCCCTTGTTCAGGCCCTTCTTGGCGAGGATGTCGATGTACTTGCTGAACTGCTTGATCTTCGCGAGCTTGGCCGCCAGGCCGGCCTTGATGCCGCCCGCGGTGACCTCCTCGGGCTGCATGCCCAAGTTGCCGAGGCTGGCCTGGTCCCGTGCGTTCCTCGTGACGTCCTTGGCGTACTGCTTCGCCTCGGCGATCTTCGCGGCGAGCTTGTCCCGCTTGGCCGCCAGGGCCATCAGTCGACTCGTCTGGAAGTTAACGGCGGCGACCAGGCTGGACTCCTTCTTGCCGGAGAACGCCGTCTTGATGTCCTTGACCAGGTCAGCCGACACCGACTTGATCTTCGCCCGGGTGCTGGTCAGCCCCTGAATGAAGCCGCGCCCAACGTCCTTGGCGAGCGCCCGCGTCTTCTTCGACGGTGACGCGATCTCCAACTCCGTCCGGATGCCGGCCGTGACCGCGGCCGCCATCGTCTGCGCAGCGGAGAACACCCCTCCCGTCGAGCCGCCCATCCCGGTGGTCAGGCCTCGGGCAGCGTCCCGCCCGGCACTGGCCGTGCCCGCCTTCAGAGCGCGCGTGGTGGTGGCGTCGATGACACGTCCCGCCTGACCGAACACGACCAGCTCGGGCCCGTTCTCACCGACCAAGGACACCTCGCCCGCTTCGACCGGGCCGCCTGCGGCGTTCTTGCTGACACCGCCCTGCCCGGTGTAGGGCCGGGTGTCGGTGCTGTACTGGGCGATCGTCTGCCGAACGGTCGTGATGGTGACGGTCTTGTTCCGCAGTCCCGCGAGGGCCTGCTGGATCGCGCGGGCGGCGGCGCTGGCCCGGTCCCGCGCCTCCAGCGTGATCGTCTTGTCCTTGAGCGCGTCGCGGGCCTTCTGGACCGCAGCGATGTTGCCCTTGGCGTTCGCGGTCTCGGCCGTAATCTTGAACCGGCCGTCCTTCAGCCGCGTGACCTTGAAACCGAGGTCGCGCAGCATGCTGACCGCGTCCGCGGTGAGCGCCTTGACCGTGACCTTCTTCGAGTCGGGCGCCTTCTTCATCGCCGCCACGACACCGTTGAGGCTTGTGATCGCGCCCTCGGTGCGCATCTCCAGGCGCATCTTCGGCGACGGCATCTTCAGCAGCGTGCCCGCGAGCCGCTCGGCTTCCTTCCGGTTGCCGGTGATCGCAAACGCGTTGTCGACGAGGGTCTTGCGGCCCTTGTCGTAGATCCGGGTGACCTCTGTCCACGAGGCGCCGTTCTCGCGGGCCTTGGCCGCGGCGTCCTCGGTCGCCGCCGCCATCTGCGACAGGGCGTCCCGGTTTGCGCGGCCCTTGTCCGTGCCGACGTCGAGGGTCTTGCCGTTGGCCTTCAGCGACTTGGTGACGTTGTCGATCGCCGCTTCGAACTTCGTCTCGGCGTCGAACGCGTTCCGGGACGTCTCCGACAGCGCCTGGATCGACTGGCGCAGCCCGTCCGCACTCATCTTCTGCGCGTTCAGCTTCTGCTGCACGGCCTGCGCCTGCGCGCCGAACAGGCCCATGCTGTCGGCGGCGAGCTGCTGCTCGAACTTGGCGTCAGCCAGAGCCTGCTTGTAGGCGTCCAGCCGCGAGGTGAACTCACGGGTGTCCCGGCCGCCCTTGCCGTAGGCGTCGCTCATCCGCTTCAGCGCGGCCTCGGCCAAGCTGGCGTTGCCGCCCTTGACGAGGTTGGCGAGCGCCTGGTCGATACCGTCCAGGTCCTCCTTGGCCACCTTCATGGAGTTGCTGTCCGCCATGCCCAGAGTGAAGATCCGGTTCATGACGTCGTTGAACGAGTCCATGCCGCCGCTGTGGCCAGCGACACGCTCGACAGCGGAGGCCAGGCCCTCCATGTCCTTGCCCATCACCCGCGCGGCCTCGCCCGTGACCCGCCCGGTGCGGCCCAGCGTGCCCAGCGACGTGGTCAGCTTGTCGACGTCCGGAGGCACCGACTTGCCCCGCTGCTGCAGCTCGGCGAGCGCGACCAGCAGCAGACCGATACCCGTGCCAGCCAGCGCCACCTTCGCGCTGCGGGACAGGGCGCCGATCGCCGCGCCGACCGCGCGCAGCCGCCCAGGCGTGCCCGCGGCCGCGTTCCCCATCGCGATGAGCTGCGTCATGAACGCAGCCACGGCCGTGCGCGCCGCGGCCAGACCGAACGCGGCCGCCTTAGTCACCTTCATCGCGAACGCCAGCTGCAGGAGGGCGGCGATGGTGCCAGGCGGGACCGCCGAGACGAGCTTGGCGAGGACGTTGATGACCTGCAGCATGCCCACGCCGACGTCGCTGCCCGCCCGCAGCACGTTCATCAGCGTGGTGCCAATGTTGCGCAGGACGCTGGAGACCAACGGCCCCTGGGCTCTGGCGTAGTCCATGAACTCTGCCAGGTTGCTGCCGACCTTGCCGTCGCTGGTGCGCAGCAGGTGCACCAATCCGTCGTTCAGGTTGCGCAACGTGCGCTGTGTGAACGTGGTGAACTTGTCGTTGAGGCGGTCGAAGCCAGGAGAGGCCATCGAGCCGCCGATGATCGTCAGGAAGCGGTCGGTCTCCGACGAGGCGGCACGGACTAGGCCGGACGTCTTCGGCAACAGGGCGTTGGCGATGCCGATGCTCTTGATGACTGGGGCCATCGTGTCGCCGGCCAGCTCGTCGGACCAGTCCGCGAACTCGTCCTTGAGCACGCTGAACGCGGCCGCCGCCTGACGTGTGGCGGGCGGCAGTTCGGCCACGGTCTTGGCGTAGGCAGCCTGCGCCTGCGCTGCTTCCGCCGAGGTGGCGCCACTCTTGGCGACCGCGTCCTGCCACTTCGTCTCCGCCTCAGCCGCGTCGCCCAGAGCAGAGATTTGCGGGACCAGGGCGGCACCCATCGCTGCGATCGCGACGGCGACCGTGCCCGCCCCGGCTGCGATCGGCGCCAGCGTTGCGGCGACCGGGATCGCGGCCGGAGCCAGCAGCAGCGCGGCGCCCGCCAGCTTCTCCAGCGCCTTCCCGCCGGCCTCGCTGTCCTGCTGCATCTGGGACAGGCGTCGGGACGTGTTACTGGTGAAGCGGCTCATTGCGACATTGCCGCGAGTGGTCGCATCGTCGATGCGCCGGTGAAGCCGCTGCGCGCGGTCCCCAATCCGGTCGAAGACGTGGCTCAACCGGTCCTGGCCGGTGAGGAGGAAGTTCATCGACGGCACGGCTCAACCACCTTCCGCCTGGAGGGCTGCCTGGTGCTGGTCGATCCAGGCGGTCAGGTTGTAGAAGTCGTCGATGGTCAGCTCGTCGACGGCTGCAGGGGGGATGTGGAGGACGTGGGCGAAGAGTCCGAGGTAGAGGCCTCGGGCTCGTTCGATGTCGGGCTCGGGCTCGTAGCCTCGCCCGGTGTCTCCTCCGGCAGCGGCTCGTCGGCCGCCGCTTTTGGGCTGGTGGCCCGGGCGTCGATCAGGGCGCGCGCGTGCTCAGGATCGGCGGCCACACTCGGCAGCCGCTCGAGGAGGATGCCGGCCACCGTCTCCGGGGTCAGCTCGCTGTCGTCCTGCGTGGTCGCGAACGCGTTGTCGACGTAGGCCTCGACTTCCCGCCGGTCCATGCGGGAGACCATCTCGTCCACGCCCGGGTCGAACTCCCCGAACCGCAGGCTGGGCTGGGAGCGCTTCTTGATGACCCAGACGATGCCGCGCATCGCGTCCAGGTCGTCGCTCTCCAACCCCTCCTTGATCTCCTGCCACTTCATGTCGACGGTGCGCTGCACGATCGCGGCCTCGGACACGCGCAGGCTGGACGCGTCGTACTGCTCGGGCTCGCCGCCCGCAGGGGTGTAGACAACGATCACGGGTGTTGCTCCTATTCGAGGTGCCGGCGCACGTCATCGACGACGCGGCCGACTTCACGGGTGATGCGGTCGTGGTGAGAGCGCACGGTCCGGTCCCACCACAGAGGCGTGGCGTTCTGCTGCGCCCACCGGCGCTTGTTGCCGAACACGGGGTGCCGGAGGCGGCCTTCGTTGAGCCGGTTCACGACGCCCATGGGGATGTCTGGCGGCAGGAGTCCCTTGTCGAGCCAGACGCGGGCGCCCGGATTGCCGGTGTTGCGGACCGAGATGCGGATGGCTGCGGCGATCGACCGGCGCAGGGGGCGCGTGGTCGGCGACCGCCCGCCACGCTTGCCGAACCCCCGGCCCTGCGAGCGGATGTCCAGGCGGCGGATGGCGTCCTGCAGGTCGTCGCGCAGGGGTTCCGCCGCCCGCCGGATGCGCCGGTGGAAGCTGGAGCGGATGTTCTCGTGACCGGCCCGGCGCAGCCGCGCCGACAACTCCAGCAGCTGGCCGGTACCGATCACGCGAATGTTCTGAACCACGCCGGGCTCACAGAGTCGCTTCGGTCGAGATGATCTCGATCTTCGGCTGGTTCGTGCCGTCGTACAGGCCGGTGAAGTTGAACGTCGGCTTGACGACGCCGAAGCCATCCACGGTGGGCGGGCCCTCGTCCAGGCGGACGGCCGGGAGCGTGACCCGGAACGTGTCGGCGTAGGTCGTCTCGATCAGGGCGCCGGTGAACTCCCACACCAGGGAGAACGCTGCGTCCGAGGTGTGGAGGTCGTCCAGGGTGGTGGCGGCGTAGTCCGTCTCCAGCGACCCGGTGATCTTCACCTGGTCGTTGGCGATCGGCTCCTTCTTCAGCGACGCCTGGTTCGCGTAGAACCGCTCCACATCCTGCGGCCGCTCCACCTTCACCGACACCTTGCGGATGCCGTCCAGCGCCGTCTCCGACCCGAACGCGCCCGTCTTCAGGGTCATCTGCCCGAAGTGGAACGGGGACGAGTTGCCATACGACGCGACCGCCAGGGGCTGCGCCTCGTCGCAGTCCTTGCCGTCGAACTCGAACGACCCGGTGAGCATGCCGCCGACCTCGCACGCGAACTCCGCCGAGGTGACCTTGCAGCCCACGAAAGACTTAGCCGTGACCGTGCCAGTCGTCAGCGGCACGCCCTTCTGGATCGTCAGGGACTTGCCCCGGGTGTCCGCCAGGAGGTGCGTCTGCATGTACGCCGTGGTGGTCGACTGCTTCACCGGCGTCACCGACGTGCCCATGAGCGCCTGGACCAGGGCGCCCATGCCCTTGTTGGCGACCTCGATGTCCAGGCTGCCCTCCACCTCGCGGCGGGTGAGCACGCGCCGCGACGACAGCGCCAGCAGACGGCCGGCCGCGATCCCCGCCGACTGCGCCGTGGTCTTCTTCAGCGCCAGCGATTCCTGCGTGAACTCGATGAACTTCGACGGCGCCACGTAGGTGCCGTAGGTCGTCTCGGCTGCGATGCCGAGCTGGGCACCGAGCCCGGATCCGATCGCCATGGATCAGCCCTCCTTCTGCGGCTTGACCGCGGTCTTCTTCGAGGCCTTCGCCCCGGGCTCTTCGACGGACTCCCAGTTCGCGGGCTGGCACACGTAGCCGTCGAACCTTTCGTCCGAGACTTCGACGACCTCGTCCGGGTGGACAGTCCGGCCGAGTTCGGGCACGGTCACCGGCTCCGGCCCCAGAAAGCGCACACGCGCCATCACTTGCTCCCTTGTGGTGGTGGATCAGATACGGGCCTGGCAGGTCACCGTGAACGCCAGCCCGGCGGTGCTGCCCTCGCTCTGGATCTGGGTGAGGTCGCCCGCGGTCAGGTGCGCCCACAGCACCGCCCCGCCCAGCGTGGGCGCGTCCGGCGCGTCGGTCGTGGCGCGCAGCGCCGTCTCGATCTCCCCGAGGATCGCGAACACTGCAGCCCGGCGGGCCTGCATGTCCTTGTCGCCGGTGCGGGCCTCGATGTACCCGGCGATCTGGAACGTCTCGTCGCGGGTCCTGGCGCCAGCGCCGTTGAACGTCTGGGCGAGAGACACCGCCGACTCGCCCCCAGGCTGCCAGCCCACGAAGAGCAGGCGCCGCGGGGTCAGGTTGACCGCTGGCGGCCCGTCGACGACCGTCACGTCCGCCAGGCCGGGTGCCGCCCGCAGCACCGCCAGCAGCCCGTCCACAGCGGCCGGGACACGAGAGGTCAGCATCAGGCCACCCCCGGCGGGACCTTGTACGGCTCCAGCAGCTGCAGGACCCTGTTCGGGATCGCGTAGCCCCAGCCGGGCACCGGCTCGGTCACGGAGAAGTCGTCGCCGCCGCCGATGCTGCCCAGCCCCCGGGATGCCCCGTACTGGGTACGCCACAGGTGCTGAAGCAGGATCCGCGCGGCCAGGTTGATGGTGGGCGGCACCTCGCCGCGGCCGGCCGTGTACGTGACCCGCCACAGCGTCCCCGTGAACGAGCCGCCCCGGTAGCGGACGATGCCCGTGGCGCCGTCCAGGACGAGCGCGTCCAGGTCGAGAGCGTCGCCCGCGTCCACGGCCGGGACGACCGACACCAGGGCGACGGCCGGAATGTGGGACAGGCACAGGGAGCTGCTGCGGCCCTCGATCGTCTCGGCGAACTCCCGGGTTTCCACCGGCCCGACGTGCCGTTCGATCGCTGCGGTCAGTGCCTCGATGTACACCTGCAGCTCGAGGTCGTCGGTGTCCGTGTCGTTGTCGAGCTGGGCTTTCGCCTCGGCGAGGGTGAGCAGCGCCATGGAAGCCTCCCGGGCTACTTCTCGACGGCCGACTTCGTCGTGGGCTTGCGGCGGCCGGTGGCCTTCTCCGGCTCGCCCGGGTTGGCGGTGTTCTCCTCGGGCGGCTGGCCGTCCTCGCCGTCGTCGCTGTCGTCGTGCGGCTCGGCCAGGCCTGCCGCGACCATCTGCTTGGCCTCGCCGTCGGGCAGGTCCACGCTCTGTCCGCGCTCGGGCCAGGGCTGGCCGTCGCGGGTGCCGGAGATCGTGACCTTCATGCGGACGCGCATCGCTGGTTCCTCTCTTGAAGCGGGGCGGGCGGCCACTGGTCGTGGCCGCCCGCTGCAGGTATGGATCAGGTCGCGGCGCCGGCGAACACCTTCACGGCTCCGGTCTGGTCGACCAGCAGGCCGTCCGAGCGGATGATCGCCCGGAAGGTCACCAGGTCGGAGTTGAACGCGTAGTCGTCGGACCGCTCGAACCGCACCCCGCCCGCCATGCGCACGAAGTACTGGGAGAAGTCACCGAACGCGACGGACTTCGCGGTCGTGCCGACAGCGGCCACGTTCGGGTCGGTGTGGACCGGCTTGCCCAGCAGCGTGTCCGGGACGCCGACCTGGATGGACGGCTGCCACAGGTACTGGTCCTGCTTGTCCTTCAGCTTCCGGGCGGTGCCGAGGGTGGCGTCCCGCATCAGCCAGCCGCACGAGGCGCTGTTCCGGTACGGGGCGATGACGCTGTAGTACAGGTCGATCAGGTCGTCCGCGGTGAACGCGCCGCCAGCGCCGGTGCCGCCGGTCTTGCCGGTCGACGCGGAGGTGATGATGCCGGTCGGCTTGGAGGAGCCGTCGCCGGTGATGGCGTGGGTGCCGAACGCGTTGCCCAGCGCGCGGCCGGCCTGCATGGCGAGGTAGCTCTCCAGGTCGACACCGGTGTCGGTGAGCAGCTCGGTGGACGCCTGGAGCAGGACGCCGTACTTGTAGGCGCCCAGGGTGCGCTTGGCGAACGCCGGGTCGGACTTGGGCAGGTTGGCGGCCTCGGCGGTGAGCGCGGCAGTCGAGTGGGCCGTGGTCACCGGGATCTCGATGGTCTCGCCGGAGGCGGTGTTCAGGACCGTGGGCCCGGCCATCATCAGACCGGACACCTCGATGAGGTGGGCCATCAGGCGGCCGTAGAACGTGGTGGGCACGGTGTTGCCGCCCGCGGTCGCGGTGCCCTTGGTCAGGTCACGGAAGCTGACCCCGTCGGGCTTGGCGATGTCGATGCCGCGCATCTCGCCGCGCGCCCACCGGCGCAGCTCCGAGTCCTGCTCCTGCGGCTGCTGCCGCTGGTCGGCCGGCTTGGCGAGGAGCTTGGCGAACGCGTCCTCGGCGTCCTTGGTGCGCTGCTCCGCCTCGAGGAGGTCCTTCGCCCGGGCGTCGATCTTGTCGAGGTCGGTGTTCAGCGCCTGGTACTGCGCCTCTTCCTCCGCCGACAGGTCCCGCTTTTCCTTCTCGGCGGTGTCGAGCAGCGCCTTGGCCTGCTCCCAGATGTTCGCCCGGCGCTCCTGCAGCGCCTTGATGTGGCTGGACATGTGCCCTCCTGGGCATGACGACGACACCCGCGACCGTGCGCCGGGGTGCCAGTGGATGGGTGGGTGAGGTGGGTGTCGCCCTGCCTCAGAAGGTGCGGCGCTTCACCAGCTCGGCGCGCCGCTGCCGTACCGCCACGAGCGGGTGGGTGTCGCCCTGCCCGCCCGGCGGGATGATCGTGGGGGCCGGGGCCCCGAGGAACCGCTTCAGCTCACCGGCCTCGGCCGCCGCCCGCACCTCGGCCAGCTCCGCGCCAGCCTTCTCAGCGAGGGACCGCAGGCCTGTGGACGTGTCCAGGTACGCCGGATCGTTGACCGGGGCCACGTCGACCAGCTGCCCGGACAGCAGCGTCCGCACCGGGAACCCGTCGTCCGTCATCGCCCAGTCGTCCTCGAACGTGTAGAACGCGAAGCTGGATTCGGTGACGTCGCCGCGCTGCACCAGCTCGAACACGTCCGCCCGGGCGGCCGGCACGTCGACGCTGTAGTCCAGGCCCGTGCCGTCCGTCTGCAGCCGCAGCGTGCTCGCCCGCGTCGTGCCGAGCAGCATGTTGTTGTCGTGGTTGTAGCGGGCCATCACGCGCGGCCAGCCGTCACCCTCGGACTTCGCGAAGAACCCCGGGTCGATCCGCTCGACGAACCCGCCCAGGTTGCGTGACAGGGTGTTGAACTTCGCGGCGTACCCGCCGATCGTCCTGCTGTCGCCGGCCGCCCGGACCTCGACGAGGCCGCGCGTGAACCGACGCTCACTGTCGCCGTTCACTTCTTCTCGCTTCCGTCCGGGGCCACATTGCCCAGTGGCGTGTAGTCCTGCCCGAGCCCGCCGGGCAGCGGCGGCTCATCCTCGTGACGCCGCAGCTCGTCGATGTTGTTCAGCCCGATCGAGCGAGCGATACGGTGCGCCTGATAGCGGGTCAGCGTGTCGGTGCGCAGCATCGCGCTCGCGTTGAATCGGGCCTCCTCGGTGGGTGGCCGCAGCCAGGAGAACGCTTCCTCCAGGCGGGCCAGCCACGGGCGCAGCGTCCACGTCAGCAGGTCGATACTGTTCTGCTCGACCGTGGCGTAGGTGAGGCTGCCACCCGTCTCACCACCGACCTTCTCCGGCGGCACCCCGTAGATCGCGGCGACCTGGTTCGCCGTCGCCTTGATGGTCTCCAGGAACTGCGACTCGTTCGCCGGCACCGAGATCGCCCGGTACTTCACGCCGTTGCCCAGCGCGACCACGTCCCGGCCTTGGGCGGCCTCCTTGAACCGTGCCTTCAGCACGGTCGCGGCGCCCTGGTCCACGGCCATGTCCGTCTCCAGGACTGCGCTTGGCGTGGACCCGTTGGCGAACCAGTCCCGGCCGAACTGGTTGGCCAGCAGCCCGGCCTCCGTCGTCGTCGCGAAGTACGCGATCGGCGACAGCCCCAGGATCTGCCCGGGCACCGTGTAGGCGGGGATGTGGAACATCTGCCCGTCCTCGAGGCGCCGGCCCTTGTAGCACCAGACCGGGACGGCGGCGAGGTTGTCCTGGATGCTCACGTCGTCCGGGTGCAGCCACTCGATCTGGCTGGGCCAGCCGTCCGGGCCCCAGGCGACGATCAGCCCGTAGGCGTTGCCGCGCAGCGTCAGCGACGTCATGCACCGGTGCAGCCAGTCATACCGGAAGCCAGCCGCGGCCGGGCGCCGGAACAGCGGGGGCAATGGCAGCCGCTGCCGGTCCTCTCCGTCCGCCCGGTAAAACTTCAGAGGCAGGGAGGCCACGGAGTCCGCGAGCAGCCGTGTGGCCGCGTAGACGGGCCCCAGCCGCAGTGCCCGTTCCTGGCTGGTGCCGCGCAGCACGGCCGGGTCCGAGCCCGACCCCCACACGTCCTGGTACGAGATCGCCCGCTTCAGCGCCGTCCGGCGGAAGGGCCACCACTTCACGACTGCCCCCTCACCACACGTTGTTCAGGATGTCGCCCGGCGGTTCTTCTACCTCGGCGGTCAGGCCCCACTTGGCGAGGGTCCCGGCCACCAGCGGGCTGATGTCTACGGACGGGATACGGCGGGCCCACGCCCACGCGTCGCCCAGCGTCCGCTTCTGCGCGCCGGCCAGAGCCGACGCCAGCGGCGCATCGTCGAAGTGCGTCAGGGTCTGCGTCGTTACGGCGTCGTAGAACTGGGCGCACGCCGCGGCCATCTCCCGCGCCTTCGGCTGCACGACTGTCACTCCGAGCCCGGTCTCCTTGTCCTCCAGGTCGCCGATCAGCGACCCGGCCGGCCCCGCCCCGTCGATCACCCAGCACCGCGGGTTCCATTTCCCGTGCAGTTCCTTGGCGCGCTCCAGGATCCAGCCCGTACCGGGCCGGTGGTCGATGACCGTCACGTGCACGCCGCCCAGGTACCGGAACGCTGCGCTGATGGCCGCGTGCGACCGCTCCGGGGTCATGTCGATGGACAGCGCCACCGGCCCGGCCTGCCGCGCCTCAGCGACCGCCGAGACGTCCCCGACGGCCAGGGCCCGCCACGCCTCCTCGGCGATGACCTGCCACGTGTCGGCCTCGTCGGACGGGTAGTCGCCTACACCGAGCCGCTCACGCTCGAAGATGCCGCTGGACCCCAGCGAGGCCCGCTCGTTCCGGACGAACTCCGGGGTGATCAGGAGGCCCAGCGACGGGTTCGCCTTCGCCCACGACGCCGGATCGTCCGAGCTGTCGTGCTCCGTGCAGCCGGGCGGGCATTCGTCCAGGTGCGGGTCCACCGACCACTCGAAGTAGGCCAGGGACGGGTCCGGCTTCCCGGCCTCCAGCGCGGCCAGGGCTCGGCGCCGCAGACGGGCCAGCTGCACCGAGGGGGCGCCGATTCCGGCGCTGCCCAGGTACCAGAGCTGCGGGTTCTCGACGGCGGACATCGTCGGCATCAGCGCGCCCATCGCGTCGTCGCCGAGGATCATCGCCTCGTCCAGGATGTTGCAGTCGCCGGTCCAGCCACGGCCGGAGCCGCCGGAGCGGGCGATGAACTGCAGGGACTGCCCCGTCGTCAGCGTGATCGACGTCTCCGTCGTGTTGTTCAACATCCGCTTGACGCGTTTCCGCAGGTCAGGGCACCCGAGGATCAGGGACTGGATCCGCTGGAACGCGACTCGGCTCGTCTTGAACTCATGCGCGCTGTGAATGATCAGGCGCTCGCCCAGCAGGAACAGCCCCGCCAGCTCCCTGGCCTCGATCACCCCGCCCTTCCCGTTCTGCCTGGGCACGTTCACGGCGCACTCGAACGCCGCCCACTGGCCGTCCTCCCGTTCCCGCAGCCCGACGTCCAGGACGTGCTGCTGCCACGGCATCAGGTCCAGGCCGGCGTGCGCGGCCAGCTCGACCGCCTCCCGGCCAGCCGAGGACAGGAACGTCGGCGGCGCGGTGAACAGGCGGGGCCGCTGGGCACCGCGCAGCAGTTCAGGCTCGGCGAGCACGGAGCCTCCCGTCCTGCCGCTTCCTGGCCAGCTCGTCCACCCGGTCGGTCTCTTCGGCGACCGGCGCGAGCTTGTGCAGGGCCTCGAGCGCGGCCCGTAGTTCGCGAGCGGCGTTCGCCTTCGCCGTCGCCCCGTCCTTCCCGTCCATCACCTGGGCGAGGGTGAGGGCGAGTTGCGCCAGGCCAGGGGCGATATCGCCGACCCGGAGCCGTGCAATTTCGGCGGCGGTCCCTTCGACGTTGGTAGCCATGATCACCCCCGACCTGTCACTGAGAGTCACGTCACGGAGGGTGACCGCCTGCTAAATCGCTGGCGTTCGCCTCGGCGGATTAGCGAGTACAGGCCCCGTGTAAAAAATCGGGCGACAAGGGCGTTTGGGTCGCCCGGTCTTGCGCTCAAAAAGTAGTCGGGGCCTTGATCACCATTCGAGCGTCGCGCCCGTCGTCTCGGTCTTCGTCGCCGATCGTGACCGGTACCAGCGGGTGGCCACCCTGCGCATCTCGGGGTCTCGCATGGCCTCGATGCGGGCCATCACGATGCTGCGCCCGGGGTCGACGGCGATGATCTGTGCGTCCATGCGCCGGTAGCGGGCGAGCCACTTCGAGGTGGGCATGGTGTGGATCAGGTAGACGTCGACCTTGTCGCGGTGCTCGAACGCCTCGAACATCGCGGCGTAGCGGGCCTTGTGGGCGACGCGGAGCAGGAGCGGGTCCTGGTTCCAGTTGGGGGCGCCTGGCCCGGCGAGGGCGCGGGTGATGCGGTCGAGGTCGATGACGATGTCGCTGGGCTTGGCCCTGCTCTCGATCCAGCTCGTCTTGCCTGCGGCCGGCGGTCCGGTCACGATGTACAGCACGGACCGTCACCACCTCAGCTGGGGTCGCCGGGGGCTGGGCTTCGGTGACGCTGTGCGGTTGCCGCGGCTGCTGTTGCAGCGACGGTGCGCGGGCCGGGCGTTGGCCTTGTCGAGGAGCGAGCCGCCTCGCGAGAGCGGCTGTTCGTGGTCGAGGGTGAAGGACAACGGGTGCCGGGCGTCCAGCTCGTAGCCGATGTTGTGGCCGCACCACCAGCAGGGGAGTCGCTGGGCTCGGAGCCAGTCGACGAGGCGGCGGTAGGGGCGCCCGTTGCGCGGGTTGCCGGCCACGGGCGCCACCTCCCACCAATCTACGGCGCGGGGGCCTCCGTGCACGTCGGGTCGTCGAGGCAGTCCTGCAGCTCGTCGCGGTTGGCCCGGTTGAGCTGCTGCAGGCCTTCCATGTAGCGGTCGATCCGGTCGCCCTCGGGCAGGCCTTGGCAGGGGCTCGGCTCCTCGTCCATGCCTGCGTCGGGGCTGTCCTTGATGAGGTCTGCCCAGGCGGTGACGCATGCCTTGCGTGCGGCGGCCTGGTCGACGGTCTTGGTGGCGGTGACGGTGGGCTGCGGCTTGTCGTCGCTGCTGCCGCTGCTGCAGCCGGTGGTGAGGGCTGCGAGGGCGAGCAGGGCGGCGCAGGCGGCTCCGCGGGCGGTCATGGTTCCCCCCATGGGTGTTCGGATGCTGAACGGGCATCATCCGCTGCGTGTTGGTCGCTTGGGGGGTCTGTGGCTGTGTTGTGACGCGTTGGTGTCCGCCGCCGGGCGCCCCGCATCCCGCGGGTGCCCGTGATCCCCGCGTGGGGCCGCCTCCAGCCCCGGGCGCCAGGCGACGGACGGACACGACGCAGCCCCGGCCGTGAACGCGGACAGCAGCGGGCCGTTTCCCGGCAGGACCAGCCCGTAGCCGGAGAGCTGGA
>NZ_JBHJUW010000075.1:0-39805 GCF_042268205.1 Streptomyces sp. NPDC056160 | reverse complement strand
CCCGCGGTGGTGGGAGAATGCGGGAAGACGCCGGTTCGGCCGACTGAGCCTCGGCCGAACCGGCGTCGCCCGCCAGGGGCCCGCGCCGCTACGCCGTCGGGCGTCCCATCGCCCGGTACGTCCACCCGGCCCGCCGCCACAGCTCGGCGTCGAGCGCGTTGCGCCCGTCGAGGACCAGCCGGGCCGCCGCGACCTCGCCCAGCTCGGCCGGGTCCAGCTCGCGGAACTGCCGCCACTCGGTCAGGTGCAGGACCGCGTCGGCGCCCCGGACCGCCTCCAGCGCCGAGTCGGCGTACCCGAGCGTCGGGAAGAGACGGCGCGCGTTGTCCATGCCCTTGGGATCGTGGACGGTCACCTGTCCGCCCTGGAGGTGGATCTGCCCGGCCACGTTGAGCGCGGGCGAGTCCCGCACGTCGTCCGAGTCCGGCTTGAACGTGGCGCCCAGCACCGCGATCCGCTTGCCGAGGAACGGCCCGCCGCCCAGCGCCTGCCGGGTCAGCTCGACCATCCGGCCGCGCTGGCGCATGTTGATCGAGTCGATCTCGCGCAGGAAGGTCAGCGCCTGGTCGGCGCCCAGCTCACCGGCGCGCGCCATGAACGCGCGGATGTCCTTGGGCAGGCAGCCGCCGCCGAAGCCGATCCCGGCGCGCAGGAACTTCCGGCCGATCCGGTCGTCGTACCCGATGGCCTCCGCCAGCTTGGCGACGTCGCCGCCCGCGGCCTCGCACACCTCCGCCATGGCGTTGATGAAGGAGATCTTCGTGGCCAGGAAGGAGTTCGCGGAGGTCTTCACCAGTTCGGCGGTGGGGAAGTCGGTGACGACGAAGGGGGAGCCCTCGGCGACCGGCGCGGCGTACACCTCCCGCAGCAGCTTCTCGGCCCGCTCGCCGCGCACGCCGACCACGATCCGGTCCGGGTGCAGCGTGTCCTGGACGGCGAAGCCCTCCCGTAGGAACTCCGGGTTCCAGGCCAGCTCGACCTCCTCGCCCGCGGGCGCCAGGGAGGTGAGCACACGGGCCAGCCGGTCCGCCGACCCGACGGGCACCGTCGACTTGCCGACGACCAGGGCGGGCCCGGTCAGGTGGGGCGCGAGCGAGGCGACGGCGGAATCGACGTAGGACATGTCACACGCGTACTCGCCGTGCTTCTGCGGGGTGTTCACACAGAGGAAGTGGACGTCGCCGAAAGCGCCCGCCTCGGCCCAGTCCTGGGTGAAGCGCAGCCGCCCGGTGGAGCCCTCCAGGCCGGCCACGTGCCGGCGCAGCAGGTCCTCCAGACCGGGCTCGTACATGGGGACCTCGCCCCGCCGCAGCATCTCGATCTTCTCGGGGACGACATCCAGGCCCAGCACCTCGAAGCCCATCTCGGCCATGGCCGCGGCGTGGGTGGCGCCGAGATAGCCGGTGCCGATCACGGTGATCTTCAGGCTCATCGATGCTCCAGGAGGGATGACGGCAATGCGCTGCCCGAGCATATCGGGGGCATGCGCGAAGCCCCCGCCGGGCAATGTCCCACCACCCACCCGCTGTCGCCAAGCTCACGTACCGCTCACGTGAGCAGGCCCCTAAAATTCGAGTTACTTAACGGTAATTAGCATCACCGCTCGTCATCACCTGTCATCACTGGTCGCCTTTGGAGCGTGAGAGACCTTGGCCGGATCGGCTGACTTCGACCTGTACCGCCCGTCCGAGGAGCACGACATGCTCCGCGACGCCGTCCGCTCGCTGGCCGAGGCGAAGATCGCGCCGTACGCCGCCCAGGTGGACGAGGAGGCCCGCTTCCCGCAGGAGGCCCTCGACGCCCTGGTCGCGAACGACCTGCACGCCGTGCACGTCCCCGAGAGCTACGGCGGCGCGGGCGCGGACGCCCTCGCGACCGTCGTCGTCATCGAGGAGGTGGCCCGCGTCTGCGCCTCCTCCTCCCTCATCCCCGCGGTGAACAAGCTGGGCTCCCTCCCGGTGATCCTCTCCGGCTCCGAGGAGCTGAAGAAGAAGTACCTGGGCCCGCTCGCCAAGGGCCGGGCGATGTTCTCCTACTGCCTCTCCGAGCCGGACGCCGGCTCGGACGCGGCCGGCATGAAGACCAAGGCCGTCCGCGACGGCGACCACTACGTCCTCAACGGCGTCAAGCGCTGGATCACCAACGCGGGCGTCTCCGAGTTCTACACGGTGATGGCCGTCACCGACCCGGAGAAGCGCTCCAAGGGCATCTCCGCCTTCGTCGTCGAGAAGTCCGACCCGGGCGTCTCCTTCGGCGCCCCGGAGAAGAAGCTCGGCATCAAGGGCTCCCCGACCCGCGAGGTCTACCTCGACAACGTGCGCATCCCCGCCGACCGCATGATCGGCGCCGAGGGCACCGGCTTCGCCACCGCGATGAAGACCCTCGACCACACCCGCATCACCATCGCCGCCCAGGCCCTCGGCATCGCCCAGGGCGCCCTCGACTACGCCAAGGGCTACGTCAAGGAGCGCAGGCAGTTCGGCAAGCCGATCGCCGACTTCCAGGGCATCCAGTTCATGCTCGCCGACATGGCCATGAAGGTCTCCGCGGCCCGCGCCCTGACCTACCAGGCCGCCGCCGCCTCCGAGCGGGGCGACGCCGACCTCACCTACCAGGGCGCCGCCGCCAAGTGCTTCGCCTCGGACGTCGCCATGGAGGTCACCACGGACGCCGTCCAGCTCCTCGGCGGCTACGGCTACACCCGCGACTACCCGGTGGAGCGCATGATGCGCGACGCGAAGATCACCCAGATCTATGAGGGCACGAACCAGGTTCAGCGGATCGTGATGGCCCGTAACCTTGCGTAGCCGTCCGTACGCGCACCGCTCCCGTCGCCCTTCGTCCGCCCTCTGTCCGGGCGGGCGGAGGGCGACGCCCGTCGCACAGGCCGAAGTTGGCCAAGTGGCCTGTTTGGGAGGTGACTTGGCGCTACGTTGGGCCGGCTGACCCGTTCCGCCCGAAGGAGGCCCGGCCCATGTCCGACCTTTCCCCGGTGTACGACGAGGGCGCCGCGCGCACGGCACGGCTGCGCAGCGACGTGTCGCACTCGGCCCGGATCTGGAACTACTGGCTGGGCGGCAGGGACAACTACCCGGTGGACCAGGAGGTCGGCGAGCAGATCCTCTCCTTCGTGCCCCAACTGCCCCGCTCGGCGGTCGCGGACCGGCGCTTCCTGGCCCGCGCGGTGCGTCACCTCGCCGGGGAGGCGGGGATTCGGCAGTTCCTCGACATCGGCACCGGACTGCCGACCGCCGACAACACCCACGAGGTGGCCCAGCGGATCGCGCCCGCCAGCAAGGTCGTCTACGTCGACAACGACCCCCTCGTCCTCGCGCACGCGAGCGCCCTGCTCACCAGCACCCGCGAGGGCGCCACCGACTACGTCGACGCGGACGTGCACGACCCCGAGACCATCCTGCGCAAGGCAGCCGAGACGCTGGACCTCGACCGGCCCGTGGCCATCACCATGCTCGGCATCCTGAACTTCGTCCTGGACACCGACGAGGCCGTCTCCGTCGTGCGCCGGCTGCTGGCGGCCGTGCCCTCCGGCAGTCACCTGGTCGTGTCGCACCCCACCACGGAGGTGGACGGCGAGGCGATGAACCGGGCGGTGGAGTACTGGAACGGCCAGGGCTCGGCGCCCATGACCCTGCGTGGGCGCGGCGATCTCGTCCGGTTGTTCGACCCGGTGGAGCTGCTGGAGCCCGGCATCGTCTCCTGCTCCCGCTGGCGGCCCGAGCCGGGGGACGGGGAGCCGGTGGAGGTCACCCACTTCGCGGGGGTCGGCAGGAAGCCGTGACGCACGGTGCCGGTGCGCCCGTGTCCCCGTCATCCGAACGGGCGTAGCGGAATCAGTACCTCCGCCGGATGGCGGACAGCCGTGGGCGGGCGTACGACGGAAGGGCACGGGGCCCGCCCCGGGGCCCCTTCGCCCTCCAGGAGGAGCCATGACCCACACCCAGCCCGGTGCCATGACCGCCCTGACCAAGGAGATGCAGGACTGCGTCGACGCCTGCATGACGTGCCACAACATCTGCGAGGAGGCCATGAGCTCCTGCATGCAGATGGGCGGCCAGCCGCAGATGCAGATCATGCGCGCGCTCATGGACTGCTCCGAGACGACCCGCATGTGCGCGGACATGATGATGCGCCGCTCGCCCATGTCGTCCGAGATGTGCGCGATGTGCGCCAAGGCCTGCGACATGTGCGCCGAGGCGTGCATGTCGATGCCCGACGACCAGATGATGATGCGCTGCGCGGAGGCGTGTCGCCGCTGCGCGGAGATGTGCCGCACGATGGCGGGCGCCCGGATGTGATCCGACCCCCGGCATGACGGCGGGGCCCCTCGGACGTGTGCCGCGGGGCCCCGCTGCCGGCGCCGGGCCGGTCGGTCGGTCGCCGGGAACGCTCAGTTGCCGGAGACGGTGACCTTCTGGTCGTTCTTCAACTCGTCCACCAGCGTCTTGACCTTCGACTTGTCCCAGACGAGGTTGCCGCCGACCGAGCCGGAGACGGGCATGTTCATGGAGGTGCCGTCGCCGCCGCTGACCCCCTTCATCGCCCAGAACATGGACGCCAGGTCCCACAGGCTCATGTCCTTGTCGACGATGAGGGAGTCCAGGCCCGCGCCCATGGTCGGGTAGAACTTGAACGGGTTCAGGACCGTCGTCGGGGTGGCGACCTCGTGCGCGAGCGCGGAGAGGAACTTCTGCTGGTTCTTGGTGCGCTGGAGGTCGGAGGCCGCGAAGGCGTGCCGGGTGCGGACGAAGGCCAGCGCCTGCTCGCCGTTCAGTGTCTGCTTGCCGGCCTTGAAGTCGGCGCCGGACCACTTGTCCTTGAAGGGCTTGTCGATGGTCATCTCGACGCCGCCGACCGAGTCCACGATGTTGGCGAAGCCGGCGAAGCCTATCTCCACGTAGTGGTCGATGTGCAGCCCGGTGTTGTACTCGATCGTGCGCACCAGCAGGGTCGGGCCGTCGTAGGCGTAGGCCGCGTTGAGCTTGTTCTGCCCGAGGGGGCCCTTGATCTTGCCGGACTCCGAGCCGCGGAACTGCGGGATCGTGACGTTGGAGTCGCGGGGCAGCGAGATCAGCGTGTCCCCGTTGTCCCCGACGTGCAGGATCATCATGGAGTCGGTGCGCTTGCCCTCGGCGGAGCCGGTGTGCAGCTTCTTCTTGTCGGCCGCGGAGAGCCCGTCGCGGCTGTCGGAGCCGACGATCAGGTAGTTCGTGCCCTTGCCGGCCTCCGGCCGGTCGATGACCTTGGACAGGTCGACGTCCCGGTTGAGCTTGGAGTCGGCCCAGAAGTACGTGCCCACCGAGGTGACCACGAGCAGGGTGACGAGCGTGATCGCGGTCCACTTGATGCGGCGGCGCCAGTTCGGCGCGGGCCGCGGGCCGCGGCTGCGGCCCCCGTCCGGACCGTCCGGGCCGCCGGGGCCGCCGGGGCCCGGTCTGCCGTAGACGTGTCCGGTGTTGTAGCCGCTGTCGTAGCCCTGGCCGTCGTCGTAGCCGGAGCCCTCCCCTCCGCCGACGTACGACGGCTGCTGCGGGACCCGGTGGGGCGGCGCCGCGGGACCCTGCCCGCCGGGGCCGTCGTAGCCGCGCCGGCCGGGCGGCACCGCCGGGCCGCCGCGCCGCACCTGGCGCATCACGCGCGCGCCCTCCGGCTGCGCACCGGCGCTGCCGCGTCCGTACCGGGGTCCGCGGTTGTCGTCGGACCGCCCCTCGGGCCAATCATTCATGCGCCCCAGTGTGCCGGGCGCCGGGGTGTGACTTACAAGGGCCGTCGGAAAATAAGGTCACGGCTGTTGCCAAGCTGACACAAATTCCCCGGATCCCGACGCGGCATAAGGTGGAGCCCATGACAGATCAGGCCCCCGTCGCGGAATCCGGCACCGCGGAGATACCGGGCAAGCCCACCTCGGCGTCCCGGACCACCCTCAGCCACATCATGACCCACAGCGACACCAACCTCCTGGGCACGGTGCACGGCGGGGTGATCATGAAGCTGGTCGACGACGCCGCGGGCGCGGTGGCCGGGCGGCACAGCGGCGGGCCCGCCGTCACCGCATCCATGGACGAGATGGCGTTCCTCGAACCGGTCCGTGTCGGCGACCTGGTCCATGTGAAGGCCCAGGTCAACTGGACCGGACGGACCTCCATGGAGGTCGGCGTCCGGGTGCTCGCCGAGCGCTGGAACGAGTCCGCCCCGGCCACCCAGGTCGGCTCCGCCTACCTGGTCTTCGCCGCCGTGGACGCGGACGGCAGGCCCCGCGCGGTGCCGCCCGTCCTGCCCGAGACCGAGCAGGACAAGCGCCGCTGCCAGGAGGCCCAGATCCGCCGCACGCACCGCCTGGCCCGCCGCCGCGCCATCAAGGAGCTGCGGGAGAAGCGGGCGGCGGAGGGCTTCGAGGACTGAGCCGCCGCCCCGGCCGCCCGGTGCCCCACCGGGCTCAGTCGCACGCGACCTGGTCGCCCCGCACCACCTCGGTGGTGTCCTGGTTCACCGCGCGCACCCGGACCTTGCGCACCTCGCGGTACTCGCTCCCGGCGATCACCCGGAGCGTGGCGCCCTGCCCCGGTACGGCCCGCAGCTCGCTGCCCGGCAGGGCGGCGGCCAGCGACCTGGCCGAGCGGTCCCACCGGGGGTCGTAGAGGACGACGGTCCGCTTCACCCCGCGTTCCCTGGCGTCCACGGGCGCCCTGGTCGTACCGAACCCGACCGCGGCCAGCGCCGTGTCGACCCGTCGGCCGAGGCCCACCGTGCCGGTGCCGTTCTCCACCTGGACCCTGATGCGCTGCGGGGGGATCTCCACCGCCGCCGTGCCGTCCGGCTTCCGGTCCGGTCTGCGCACGGCCAGCGGACGGTCCTCGCGCAGCGTGCGGAAGAGCCGGTCCGCCTGCGCCTGGTCCCACTTCACGGTCGAGCCGAGCCCCTTGACGGGGAAGGACGTCTGCGCGACGGGGACCGTGGTGAACTCCGACGAGGAGGGCGAGAAGTTCCGCATCGCCCGGCCGAGGTCGAGCAGCTCGTCGGTGTGGAAGCCCTGGTCGGCGCGGACCGAGCCGAGCACGGCCCGGGTCACGTCCCGGAACTTCAGGGGGTTCAGCAGCACCCGTGAGGAGGTCGCCCGCTCGATCAGCGCGGCCAGGAAGAGCTGCTGGCGCTTCATCCGGCCGAAGTCGCTGGCCCCGTCGATGTGCCGGGAGCGGACGTACTGCAGGGCCTGGCCGCCGGTGAGGGAGTGGAGGCCGGCGGGCAGGTCCAGGCCGGTGTAGGTGTCCTTCAGCGGGAGCGCGGTGCAGATCTCGACGCCGCCGAGGACGTCCACGGTCCGCATGAAGGTGGTGAAGTCCACCTCCAGGTAGTGGTCGATCTTCAGGTGGGTCATGCTCTCGACCGTGCTCACGGTGAGGTTGGGGCCGCCCTCGGCGTACGCCGCGTTCAGCTTGACGGGGTGCGGCAGGTGCTGCTTGCCGGTGTTCCGGTCGAGGTGGGCGGGCAGGTCGACGTAGGAGTCGCGGGGCAGGCTGACGACGCTGGCCCGTTCCCGGTCCCGGGAGAGGTGCACGATCATCATCGTGTCGGTGCAGTGGCAGGGCTGGCCGCCGAGCCGGTAGCGCTGCCGCTCCCGCTCACTGATCTTGTCGCGGCCGTCGGTGCCGACCAGCAGGACGTTCATGCCGTGGCCCGTCGGCGGCCGGTTCTTCATGTCCTTGAACGGGTCGACCCGGGCGATGTCGGCGTCCAGGCTGGAGACCACCGCGTGTCCGATCCCGGCGGAGGCGAGCACCACCACGGAGACCGTGGTGGCCGCCCGCATGGCCCAGCGCGGCCTGCGGCGCGGTGGGGGCGCGTACGGAGCACGGGCCGCTCGGGAAGGTGCGGCGGCGGCCTGTCGCGGTCCGTGCCGCGGGGGCACGGGCGGCCGGGGCGGCCGGGGCGACGTGGTGGACATGGGGGACACCTCCGCGTAGGGCGTGGGTGGACACCGTGAGCACCGTAGGCCCATACGATCTGCTGCCCGGTGCGGTGGGCCCCGCGGCGCGCACCGGTGTCCCCCGTTCGCGGTAACGTGAGCACCGATGAACGCCAACTCCGACGTGCGGCTCCCCGCTGTTTCTGTGATCATGCCGGTCCTCAATGAGGAGCGGCACCTGCGCGGGGCCGTCGAAGCGATCCTCGCGCAGGAGTACGACGGCGAGATGGAGGTCGTGATCGCCCTGGGTCCGTCAGCGGACCGCACGGACGAGATCGCCGCCCAGCTCGTCCGCGACGACCCGCGTGTGCACACGGTCCCGAACCCCACCGGGCGCACCCCGGCCGCGCTCAACGCCGCGATCAAGGCCTCCCGCCATCCGATCGTGGTCCGCGTCGACGGCCACGGGATGCTCTCGCCGAACTACATCGCCACGGCGGTGCGGCTCCTGGAGGAGACGGGCGCGCAGAACGTGGGCGGCATCATGCACGCCGAGGGCGAGAACGCCTGGGAGCACGCGGTCGCCGCCGCGATGACGTCGAAGATCGGCGTCGGCAACGCGGCCTTCCACACCGGCGGCCAGGCCGGCCCGGCCGAGACGGTCTACCTGGGCGTGTTCCGCCGCGAGGCGCTGGAGCGACAGGGCGGCTACAACGAGGAGTTCATCCGCGCCCAGGACTGGGAGCTGAACTTCCGCATCCGCGAGGCGGGCGGCCTGATCTGGTTCTCGCCCGAGCTGCGGGTCTCCTACCGCCCGCGGCCGAACGTGCGGGCGCTCGCCAAGCAGTACAAGGACTACGGCCGCTGGCGGCACGTCGTCGCCCGGTACCACGAGGGCTCCATCAACCTGCGCTACCTCGCCCCGCCGACCGCCGTGTGCGCCATCGCGGCCGGGGTCGTGGTGGGCGCGGCCGTGACCCCGTGGGCCCTCCTCGTCCCGGGCGGCTACCTGGCGGCGATCGCCGCGGGCTCGCTGCCGGCGGGCAAGGGCCTGCCGCTGCGGGCGCGCGTGCGCATACCGGTGGCCCTGGCCACCATGCACATGTCGTGGGGCTGGGGCTTCCTGACGAGCCCCAGGTCCCTGGCGAGGAAGGTCATCGCCTCCCGGCGCCCGGCGGTCGTCGCCACCGCCGGCTGAGAGCCGTCACGAGCAGCACCCCGAAGGGCCCCTCACCGCACCGCGGTGAGGGGCCCTTCGGCATGGATGTCCGCCCCTACCACTGGTAAGGCTTGTACACGTCCATGCACTGCTTGGTGTCCGCGCCGTTGATGGCGTCGGAGTTCTCCGGGATGTCCCCGGCCTTGGGGGTCTCCTGCTTCGGGTAGGTGCTGCCCTGCCGCCAGTCCGCGCCGACGACGACGGTGACGCCGGAGACGTCCGTCGACTTCTCCACCGAAGTCGTCGGGATGCCCAGGGCGGTGGCGACCCGCTCGGCGTCGCCCTTCAGCTCGGCGCTCGGGTAGCGCACGACCGTCTGGGACGCGGACGGGGTCGTGGTGCTGTCCGGCGACGCCTTGGTGAAGCCCTTGCCCACCAGTTCGTCGCTGATGGCGGTGGCCCGGTGGCCGATGGGGGCCAGCTCGGTGGTGCGGGTGCCGTTCTGCACCGTGACGCCGATCTGGCCGTCCGGGTGGGCCGGTTGCGTGGCGGGCGGGGTCTTGGCGCCGCTCTTGCCGGCGTCCTTCTTCGCGTCCTCGGTCTTGCCGTTGGCGTCGAAGGCCACGTCGTCCTGGATCAGCTTCCAGATCTTCTGGGCGTTGGCGCCGTCGGGGACGACGTGGTCGCGGTTCTGCGGGTCCTGGACGTTCGGCATCGTCGTCATCGTGATGCGGTCGGTGGGGACCGTCTTGAGCTGCATGGCCAGGTCGTACAGCTTCTTGCCGGTGCCGATCTCCTCGGAGACCTGAAGCGACCTCGTGGCCGCCTCGGCCAGATCCAGCAGCCGGCCGGTGTCGGTGAAGATGCTCTGGCTCTTGAGCGTGCGGATCATCGAGTTCAGGTACATGTGCTGGGCCCTTGCCCGCAGCAGGTCACTGCCCCAGGCGTGCCGGGTGCGCAGCCACTGGAGGGCCTGCACGCCCTTGACCTTGTGGGTGCCGGCCGTCAGCTTCAGGCCGGAGCCGCCGTGCGCGAGAGCCGTCGAACGGTCCCACACGTTCTGCTTCACGCACACGTCCACGCCGCCGATGGCGTCCGCCATCTTCACCACGCCCGCGAAGTCGATCGTCATCCAGTGGTCGATGTACACACCGGTGAGGTTCTGCCAGGTGGCGAGGGTGCAGCCGGCGCCGCCGCGGGCCAGCGACTCGTTGATGATGGCGTTGGTCGCCGGGTACTTCGTGCCGGTCTTCGGGTCCGTGCACTTGGGGATGTCCACGCGGGTGTCGCGCGGGATGCTCACCACCTCGGCGCTCTTGCGGTCCGCGGCCAGGTGGATCAGCATCTGCACGTCGCCCAGCGGCGGGCTGCCCCGGTTCTCCCGGCTGCCCCCGAGCGCCACGTTGGCATCGGAGTTGCGGCTGTCCGAGCCGATCAGCAGGATGTTCACGGGCGTCTGGCCGTCGGCGTTCGCCTTCGTCTTCTGCGCCTTGGAGTCGCCGCTGTCGCGCTCGCCCTTGCGTATGTTGCCGTTGAGGTGCTCGTAGTAGAGGTATCCGGCGCCGGCCGTGCCGAGTATGACCACCGCGAGGACCGTGGCCGACCAGCGCAGCACCCGCCGCTTCGGACGTCTGCCGCCGGTGCCGCGGCTTCCCCGGCCGCCGCCACCGCCGCGACGGCCGTGACCGCCTCCCGCGTTCTTCTCGTGTTGCGCCAGAGGCATCGTGTCCTCGACCGCGGGCCCCTCCCCGCGCAGACCGCTCTGCGTCAACTCCCCATCCTCCCCGCCCTCATGTCATCGAACAGGCCTGTCGTACGCCGTGTTAGACGTACGACAGGCCCGTAAGGTCACACGGTGCGCTCAACTGGCGCACTGAACCTTGTCCGCCGTGTGCTGCCCCTGCACCGTGGGTGCCTTCTCGGGTGCGGTGAGCGACACTCCCGCTCCCTTGTAGTCCTTGCCCAGGGTCAGCGTCATGGCGGGCAGCCCCTGGGAGTTGGTCACGCTCTTGCCCGGCTTCAGCGCGGAACCGGGCAGCCCCATGAGCGCGGCGAGTTCACGGGCCTGGGCCGCCTGGTCGGGTGCGTACTCGAGGGTGGTCTTGTCCAGCTTCTGCGGCGCGTTGCTGCCGTTCTCCGACTTGAGCACGCCCTGCTGGTTCTGCAGCCAGGTGAGGGTCTCCTGCGCGGCGCCGTCCTTGGCCCCGCCGTTGAGGATGCGCACCCGCACCTCGCCGGCCGCCGACCGGGCGCCCTTGAGCTGGGCCGCCTGCGCGTCCTTCGCCTGCTGCTCCTTCTTCTTCACGTCGGTGAAGGAGACGTCGCCGCCGATGGCCTGGAAGACCTTGGGCGCCTGGCCCTGATCGACGATGACCGTCTTGTGCACCGGGCCGTCGGCCGGGTTGTCGAGCACCGGCACGGTCAGGAAGGTGATGTTCTTCGTCGGCACCTTCTTCAGCTCCAGCGCCACGTCCTTGAGCGTGCTCGCCTTGCCGATGCCGGTGTCGACGGTCAGCGACTTGGTGGCCGCGTCCGCGAGGTCGTACAGCTTGACCGGGTTGGTGAGGGTGTCGCTGGAGGCCATCTTGCGCATCAGCGAACTGAGGAACTGCTGCTGCACCTTGATCCGGTCCAGGTCGCCGTGGTTGCCGAAGCTGTGCCGGGTGCGGACGAACGCCAGCGCCTGCTCGCCCTCGATCTTGGACGAACCGGCGGGCAGGTCCAGGTGCGAGTCCTTGTCGTTGACGGGGTGCTTGAGGCACACCTCCACGCCGCCCACCGCCGACGTCAGCGTCTTCACCGCGTTGAAGTCGGCCATCATGAAGTGGTCCGGGGCGATCCCCGTGACCTCCTTGACCGTGCGCATCGTGCAGCCCGGGTCCCGGCCGTCCTGGCCGAGGCTCGTGTTGAACCGGACGTTCGGGGTGCCCGGGACGACCTTCGTGGTGCCGTCGGGCTGCTTGGTCGGGCAGTCGGGCACGTCGACGATCAGGTCGCGGGGGATGCTCAACGCGGTCGCGTTCGTACGGTCCTTGGAGACGTGCAGCAGGATGTTGGTGTCCGCGTGGCCCACGCTGCCCTTGTCGCCGTAGCCCTCGTTGCCCTTACCGGTCCGCTTGTCGGTGCCGATGACGAGGATGTTGAAGGCCTCGTCCTTGCTGAAGCCGCTCTTCGCCGCGCTGCCCACGTCGGTGGTGGTGACGTTGCCTTCCAGGTGCTTGAAGATCAGGTAGCCCGCCGTGCCGACGCCGACCAGGACGAACGCCATGGTGCCGCCGGTCCACATCAGGACCTTCTTGGTCCTCGACTTCTTCTTCTTTTCCGGGCGGCGGCTGCGCCTGCCGGGCGGGACCGGCTCCTCCGCGGGCGCGCCGCGGCGGCGGCGCGGCCCGGGCACGGTGGGTGCCGGAGCCGTCTCACGCGCCCGCTCTTCTCCGGCCGGGGCACCGCGCCGACCGGAGGCCGCGCCGCCCGCCCCGGGGGCGGAGGGTCTGCGCGGGCCCGGGACCGGTGACTGCGGAGCGGAAGGATCCAGTCGCAGTTCGTATTCACCAGTGTTCGGATTGAGCACCCACTGGTCTGCGGGATCGATGTTGTCCGCCCGCCCACGGCCTTGCGCGTCCACGGTTGTCCGAACCCTCCGTCGGGGCCACGCGGCGCCTTCCCCCGAGGCGCTCAGGTCTGGTTCACGGTGTACGACCCCAGGATGACCTCGCGGCCGGTAGCACCGGATCGCTCACACTATCCGGCCTGTTGAGCATTGAGCGACGCCGGTGACGAATTCCACGCCCCTACAACTGGGCAATCCGCCCATTTTCCCTGGACAAAAGTTCGCCTTTGGCCGCGGCTTTACTCACGGGGGGACCGGGTGGTGGTCTTGCCGGTGAACGTAGGGGTGGGCGAGGGTGGTGCGGCGAGGGCGGAGACGGTCCCGGGAGCCGCCGGCACCCCTCGCAAAACCTACTGAACGTAGCCGTACGACTGCGCAGTCGATTCCTCCCCGGGCGGGGAATCGGATCCGGGTACGGAATCCCGCCAAGCTGAATTGCCGCCGTTTGCGCCGGAATCCCGCGATACCTCCGGGCGACCTCCACCGGCCGGTCGGCGCACAGCCCGGCGAACAGTCCCGTGGAGATGTCGCGCCCGCTGAAGTCGACGACCACGTGGAGGTCGATCCGGATGACGGCCGGCTTCTCCACGGTACGGATCGTGCACGCCGAACCGCCGTCCCTGTACGCGTAGTTGCGCATCGATGAGGCCGGCGCGGCTCGGTGCGGCCGCCGTCGCGTCGGAGGCGACCGGGCACGTGCACCATCAGGTCGCGGGACACGGCGGCGGCGCTGCGCCGGTCACGGTCGGGCGGGCAGCGGACGTGCCGTGGTGCCGTGGTGCTGTCGTGCTGTCGTGCTGTCGTGCTGTCGTGCCGTCGTGCGGAGGCCGACTCGTCCGTCCGGCGGGAGGCGGGCGGCGGGCGGCCGTCCAGGCGTACGGAGCCGACCTCACCTCGCCGTCGTCGTGATCCGTTCGCTCTCGATGCGCTTGGCCAGCGCGTCCTCGTCCAGGCGGTCCAGGTTCCGGCAGAGCACGACGGAACCGCCGGCCGCGAGCGGCGCGAACAGGCCCGCGCTCAGCCCCTCCCACGTGTCGTACGCCAGCCCGGACAGCAGCCGGGAGCCGGGCCCCGTCAGGTTCAGTCCCGGCGCGTCCGCGCGGGCGCGCTCCACGACCTCCGCCGCCGTGTACTGCGCACCGGCCGCGATCAGCGCGGGCTCCTCCGGGTCCACCGGCGCGAACGGCGCGAACCGGTCGCCCTGCGCGGGCACCTCGACGGCGTAGTCGGCGAATCCCGCGGGCGGCTGCGGGAAGCGCCCGCCCAGCGGCCGGAGTGCCAGCGCGACCCGCTCGCCCGTGCAGGCGCGTGCCGCCTCCAGCGTGTCGGGGCCGCTGACCACGACGTCGGCCGCCGCCGGATCCCCGCCGACGTCCGCGACCGCACCCACCGACGCGCACGCCAGCAGCCACACCGCCGTCTGCCAGTGCGCGGGAAGCAGCAGCGCGACCCGGTCGCCGGGGCCGGCGGCGAGGTCCCCCTGGAGGAGGTTCGCCGTCTTGGCCACCCAATTGCCGAAGGTGGCCACGGACAATTCGACGCGTTCGCCCGTGGCGTCGTCGTAGAAGGTCACCAGGGGGCGTCCCGGGTCCGCGGCGAGCGCGGAACGCAGCAGGTCGGCAGGGGTGCGTTCGGTGGCGTTCACTCGCGCAAGGGTACGCGGCGCCGAGCCCGCGCACCCGGGCGCGGCGGCCGTGGGTGCCCCGGCCGGCCACCGGTTCGGGGGAACGACACCCGACGCACCGTCAGTTCGTAGATGGACATATATGTCTGACTATGTCCAAGATCAGGGGCATGCGTCGATACGGATTCCTTGCGTCCTCGATCGGTGTCACCTGTGCGGCCGGTCTCGCCCTCGTACCGGGCGTCCTCGCGGGCGCCGCCGCAGCCGCCGCTCCCGCCGCGCCGGCCACGACGGCGGGAGCGGCCCCGGCCACCGGCCCGGTCACCGGCCCGGCGGCCGTCCCCGGCAGCACCCAGTCCCTGCCCCTCGCCCCGCGCGCAGCGGGCCGCACCCGCGGCCGGGCCGTCGGCGCCGCCCTCGAACAGGGTCTGCGCCGCGCGGACGTACGCCACTTCTCCCTGGTCGGCGTCGTCTGGGACAACCCCGCCACCGAACTGCACGGCAGCGTCCAGATCCGCACCCGTTCCGCAGCCACCGGCACCTGGTCCGACTGGCAGGACGTCGACACCCACAACACCGACCACGGCGCCGACCCCGGCACCGCCGAGCGCACCGGCGGACACATCCGCGGCGCCACCGCGCCGCTGTGGGTGGGCGACTCCGACGGCGTCGACCTGCGCGTCCGCGCCGACACCGGGGACCGTACGGACGACACCGCGGCCGAACCCCCCGTCCCGCTGCCGTCCGGGCTGCGCCTGGAACTCGTCGACCCCGGCGACACGCCCGGAGAGGACGGCCCCCAGACCGACCAGCCGCGCACCGGTGACCTGAGCGAGGCGGCGACCGCCGCCTCCGCCGCCAACAGCGGCCTCGCCCCCCTCGGCGCCACCGAGATCCCGGCCCTCGACCGGGCGGACACCGAACGCGAACTGCTCGACCTGCGCGGCGACGAACTGACGGACGCCCAGCGGGCCGAGCCGCACATCGGCGCCCGTCCGCGCATCGTCACCCGGCGCGGCTGGGGGGCGGACGAGTCACTGCGTTCCCCCGGGTTCGTCTACACGAAGAAGGCCAAGGCGGCGTTCGTCCACCACACCGCGACGGGCAACAACTACCGCTGCTCGCAGACCCCCTCGGTCATCCGCAGCATCTACCGCTACCACGTCAAGAGCATGGGCTGGCGCGACATCGGCTACAACTTCCTGGTCGACAAGTGCGGCACCGTCTACGAGGGCCGCGCCGGCGGCGTGGCCAAGGCGGTGCTGGGCGCACACACCATGGGGTTCAACAGCAACAGCGTCGGCATCGCCGTCATCGGCACCTACAGCAGGTCCAAGCCCTCCTCGGCCGCCGTCAAGGCCGTCGCCCGCTTGGCCGCCTGGAAGCTCGGCCTCTACGGGATGAATCCGCGCGGGAAGACATACCTGAAGTCCGGCGGTGGCAACCTCTACGGAAAGGGAAAGAACGTGCACCTGAACGTGATCTCGGGCCACCGGGACGGCTTCGCCACCGACTGCCCCGGCCGCAAGCTCTACGCCAAGCTCGGCACCATCCGCTCCACCGCGGCGCGCTACCAGGGCCGCTGAGGCCGATCTGCATACACTGGCCCGCCGGAAGACAGCGCGGCCGGTCCCGGCAGGAAGCAGAGACGACAGGTGACAGAAGCGATCCTCCTGGTCGGCGGCAAGGGCACCCGGCTGCGCCCGCTCACGGTGCACACCCCCAAGCCGATGGTGCGGGCGGCCGGCGTGCCGTTCCTCGCCCACCAGCTGGCACGGGCCAAAGCGGCGGGCGTCGAGCACATCGTGCTCGCCACCTCCTACCTCGCCGAGGTCTTCGAACCGTACTTCGGCGACGGCTCCGCGCTCGGACTCCACCTGGAGTACGTGACCGAGGAGGAACCGCTCGGCACCGGCGGCGCCCTGCGCAACGTCGCCCCGCGCCTGCGCTCGGGACCCGGCGAACCGGTCCTCGTCTTCAACGGCGACATCCTGACCGGCCTGGACATCCGCGCCCTGGTGCGCACGCACGAGGAGACGGGCGCGGACGTCTCCCTGCACCTGACGAAGGTGACGGACCCGCGTGCGTACGGCCTGGTCCCGACCGACGGCACCGGCCGGGTCCTCGCCTTCCTGGAGAAGCCGCAGACCCCCGAGGAGATCGTCACCGACCAGATCAACGCGGGGGCGTACGTCTTCCGCCGCTCGGTCATCGACACGATCCCGCGGGGGCGCCCGGTGTCGGTGGAGCGCGAGACCTTCCCCGGCCTGCTGTCGGCCGGGGCCCACCTGCAGGGCATGGTCGACTCCACCTACTGGCTGGACCTCGGCACCCCGGCCGCCTTCGTGCGCGGCTCGGCCGACCTGGTGCTGGGCCGGGCGCCCTCCCCGGCGGTCCCCGGCCGCTGCGGCGACCGCCTGGTCCTGCCCACGGCCGTCGTCGCACCCGACGCCAAGGTGAGCGGGGGCACGGTGGTGGGGGAGGGCGCGTTCGTCGCCGAGGGCGCCCGGGTGAGCGGCAGCACGATCCTGCCCGGCGCCGTCATCGAACCCGGCGCCGTCGTCACCGACTCCCTCATCGGTGCCCGCGCCCGCGTCGGCACCCGCTCCGTCCTCACCGGCACGGTGATCGGCGACGGCGCGGTGGTCGGCGCCGACAACGAGCTGCGGGACGGCATCAGGATCTGGTGCGACGCCCGCATCCCGGCAGGAGCGGTCCGCTTCTCCTCGGACCAGTGAGGCCCGCCGTTGCGGGGGCCGCGGCGTCCGGCGGCTGACCAGGGGCGGGCGTGCACGACCTGCCGGCCGACCGGGGGGCCACGGCGGACCGACCCGCCCTCCTCACCGACGGCTCCGGCCGCTACAACCGGCCCATGTCGCGCACCGGCATCCGCGGCGCCCGTCGCGGCGGCACCCGGCCGCTCAGCAGGATCAGCCGGGCCGCACGGTGCCGCTGCCCGGCGTACGGCTCCAGCAGCCGCAGCATCTGCGCGTCGTCCGCCCCGCGGTCCCCGGCCAGCGCGAACCCGACGATCCCCGGCAGGTGCAGGTCCCCGACGGTCACCGCGTCCGGCGCGCCGTGACTGCGCTGCACGGTCTCCGCCGACGTCCACGGCCCGATCCCGGACACGACCTCCAGCCGTTCCCGCGCCGCCGCCGGAGCCATCCGCACCGCCTCCTCCAGCCGCGCGGCCACCCGCACCGACCGCAGCACCGTGGACGCCCGCTTGTCGTCGACCCCGGCGCGGTGCCAGTCCCACGACGGGATCAGCGCCCAGGTACGCGGCTCCGGCATCACGTGCATCCGCACCGGTACGGGCCCGGGGGCCGGTTCCCCGTACGTGCGCACCAGCGTCCGCCACGCCGCGTACGCCTCGACCGTGGTGACCTTCTGCTCCAGGATCGACGGGATCAGCGACTCCAGCACCAGCCCGGTCCGCGTCAGCCGCAGTCCCGGCCGCCGGTGCCGGGTCAGCGCGAGCAGCCGGTGCCTCGGCGTGAACGCGGCCGGGTCGTCGGCCGCGCCGAGCAACTCGGGCAACCGCTCCAGCAGCCACTCGGCCCCCGGCCCCCACGCCTGCCCGCGCACCTCCCCGCCGCGCGCGCAGACGCGCAGTGTGCCGGGACCCAGCGGGGTGCGGCTGGCCCGCCACACGGACCCGTCCGGCATCGCCCGGAACGTCGGATCGGCCGGCCCGCGCCGCAGCGGTCCGAGTACCAGCCCCAGGTCCAGCGGTCCGTCCGGCACCCACGTCCGCACCCGCTCGGGCGCGCGGGCCTGATGCGGCACGCCCCCGGCATCCCCGGCGCCCGCGGCGGGTGAGCCGGGCACGGTGGGTACGGCAGGCACGTCGACATGGCCGCCGCGCACGGTGGTGCGCGTGGGCCGCGGTCGCGGGGCGAAGCGTCCTGCCACGAATAAGATCCCGGGGTCGTCGATGGTGCGCTACGAGCCTAAGCGGTCACCCGCGCCGGCCGGGCCGCCTCACCGCACCTCGACGAACGTCCCGGCGTCCCGCTCGGGCCGGGGACTCGGCGGCTGCGCCGGATGACCGACCGCCACCGCCCCCATCGGGTCCCAGTGCGCCGGCAGGGCCAGCACCTCGCGCACCACGTCCCGGCAGAACATCGTCGAGGACACCCACGCCGAGCCGAGCCGTTCCCCGGCGAGCGCGACCAGGAAGTTCTGCACGCCGGCGCCGGCGGCGACCACGAACATCTCCCGCTCGGCCCCGTCGCGCCGCGCGTCGCCGTAGGTGTGCGAGCCGTCCATGACCAGGCAAGGAACCACCAGGTACGGGGCATGGCGCAGGACGTCCCCGCGGCGGACCCGCTTGGCGACGGACTCCTCGCTCTTGCCGTCCCGCCGCAGATCGGCGATCCACGCCTCGCGCATCGCGTCCAGCAGCCGGGTCCGCGACGCCGCGGACTCCAGCAGCACGAACCGCCAGGGCGTGGTGTGGTGCGGCGCCGGCGCGGTCACCGCCGCGGCCACCGCGCGCCGTACGGCACCGGGGTCGACGGGCTCGTCGGTGAAGGAGCGCACGGTCCGCCGCTGGGTCACCGCCTCCCGTACGGCCTCGGAGGTGCCCAGCCGGAACATGTCGTCGCGTGCGTCGCGCACCAGGGCCCGCGCGCCCGGGGCGTCGTCGTCCGCCGCGAGCACGTGCCCGAGCCCGCGCACCACGGCGACGGGCAGCCCCGCGGCCTTGCCCTTGACCAGGTCGCCCGCGGCGGCGAGTTCGTCGGCGGTGGCGACGACGGTGGCGCTGAGCGGGTTGCCGTGGGCGTCGGTGCCGCCGCGCAGGTCGTCCAGGACGCGCAGGCCGGCGGCGCCGATGGCGACGTCCGTGAGCCCGTCACGCCAGGGACGGCCGAAGGTGTCGGTGACGACGACGGCGACGTCGACCCCGAGGGCGGCGCGCAGACCGGCGCGGATCGCCCGTGCGGAGGCGTCCGGGTCCTCGGGGAGCAGCAGCACCGTGCCGGAGGGGGTGTTGGACGCGTCGACACCGGCCGCCGCCATGACCAGGCCCTGCCGGTTCTCCACGATGCGCAGCGGCCCGCGCCGCGCCACGACCCGTACGGTCTCCGCGTCGATCGCCGCCTCCCGGTCGGCGGCCTCGACGACGCGTCCCTCCGCCTTGGAGACGATCTTCGAGGTGACCAGGAGGACGTCCCCGTCGGCCAGGGCGGGCTCGGCGGCGGCGATCAGCTTGGCCAGGTCGTCGCCCGGCGCCACCTCGGGCATGCCCGGCACGGCCCACGCGCGGAACGCTGGTGCCGCACCTGCGCCGGCGTGTGCCGACGGCGTGCCGCTCATGCTCCCCGTACCTCCTCCGCCAGCGTCAGCGCCTCCCGCGCCATCTGCGCGGCGGCGTCGAGGTCGGTCATCATCAGCGGCACCGCCCGGCAGCGGATCCCGGCCTCCTCGACCCGCTCCACCACCCCCGCGTCGACGGTGTCGACGAGCCAGCCGTCGAGCAGCCCCGAACCGTAGTGCTCGGCGACCGCCGCGGCGGTGGACTCCACGCCGACGGCGGCGAGGACCTTGTCGGCCATCCCGCGCACGGGCGCGTCCCCGACGATGGGGGACAGGCCGACCACCGGCACACCGGCCTCGGCGATGGCCTCCCGGATGCCGGGCACGGCGAGGATGGTGCCGACGGAGACGACGGGGTTGGACGGCGGGAAGAGGATCACGTCCGCCTCGGCGATGGCTTCCAGGACGCCCGGTGCGGGCTTGGCCTGCTCGGCGCCGACCGGCACGACCGCCTCGGCCGGGACCGACGCCCGCAGCCGTACCCAGTACTCCTGGAAGTGGACCGCCTTGCGCTCGCCGTCGATGTCCACCGCGACGTGCGTCTCGACCCGGTCGTCGGACATCGGGATCAGCCGCACCCCGGGCTTCCACCGGTCGCACAGGGCCTCGGTCACCGCGCTGAGCGGATAGCCCGCGCCGAGCATCTGGCTCCGCACGATGTGTGTGGCGAAGTCCCGGTCGCCGAGCCCGAACCAGTCGGGCCCGACGCCGTAGGCCGCGAGTTCCTCCTTGAGGTGGAAGGTCTCCTCCGCCCGGCCCCAGCCCTGTTCCTCGTCGATGCCGCCGCCGAGCGTGTACATCACCGTGTCGAGATCCGGGCAGACCTTCAGCCCGAAGAGGTGGATGTCGTCGCCGGTGTTGCCGATGACCGTGACGTCCGCGTCCGGCACGGCCCGCTTCAGACCGCGCAGGAAACGGGCACCACCGATGCCGCCTGCCAGAACCACAATGCGCATGGCCCAAGTCTGGCAGGCGGGTACGACAACGGGACACGCGGACGCCCGGAACGCCTCACGCGGACGGCACGCGACGCCTCGCGCGGACGGAACGGAGCAGGGCGCGCGACCGCCCGGGCGCGGGTCAGGCGTTGACGGCGCCGGCCGCTTCCCGGGCGTCGGGGGCGGCGGCGCACCGGGCGGCGGTGTGCGCCGGGTGCATGGGCATCTCGGTCAGGCCCGGGAAGTAGACGTGCAGGCTGACGGCCGGGCGCAGCGCGTCGTTGACGACCTCGTGCACGTATCCCGGCGCGAACACGCGCTGTTGACCGGCCTCCAGCGCGCGCGTGCCCCGCGGGGTGTGCTCGGTCAGGGTGCCGTCCAGGACGGTCAGGACCCCGGAGGAGCGACCGTGGTCGTGCAGTCCGCTGCCCTGCCCCGGCACCCAGGACAGCAGCCAGACCTCGTAGCCGGGGGCGGTGCGCAGCAGGTGGTACCAGCGGGTCGTCGCGTCGTACCGGACCAGGTGCTCCCATTGGGCGCGGTCGGCCGCGAGGGACCTGGCCAGGCCGACGAACTCGGCCACGGTGACCGGGTGCTCGCGCGGTGCCTGGAGGAGGTGCGGGACCTGGAGGAGGTCGCCCGCGATCTGGAGGTCGCTGTCGCTGTTCATGAGGTGCGGTGGTTCCTCGGAGGAAGCTCGGGGAAGATCGGCGATCGGCAGGACCGCGGATCGGCGGACCGGGCGCCGGGCCGCACAGGGGGCCCGGACGGCGACTGGAGCGGGCGCGCGGGGCGCGGGGCTCAACAGCCGCAGCGGCGACAGCTACAGCGAGCGCGGGCAGCACCGTGGGACCCGGCGGTGCGGGTCGAGGTGAGTACCGAGTTCGCGAGCATGCCCACAAGGACATCGGTTCACACCAGGGCTGTCAACTCGCGGACCGGAATGTGGGACATGTTTCACCTCATCCGGTTCATCTCTCAGATGAAAGGTTTGCTCAGCGGGAGACCGGGACACATGGCGCACATGCCGGGCGCGCAAGCCCCGTTGCGATCCCGTGATCCGAATGTGATCCGCTTCGCTTCGGCGCACGGTCCGGAACGGGATCGAAGGCCTGGGCGTCCTTCCCTTTGCGGGCTCCGACGGGAGCCCGTGCGGGGCGGGCGGCCTTCGAGCCCCCTGCTGTGTGTCAAGGTTTATGCCGATTTGAACACTTTCCGCATGGCCTTGGTTCCGCAGAGTGAATAAGGGGCTCAATAGCAGATCTCGGCTTGACTCGCCCGGAGCAGCACACTTGTAATTTCACTCGTGTCGTTCAGCCGGTATCGGTAACGGCTACATCACGGGGACGCGAAAGACAGACGAGGGGCGCACATGACCGAGCTGGTGCAGCAACTGCTGGTCGACGACGCGGACGAGGAACTCGGCTGGCAGGAGCGCGCGCTGTGCGCCCAGACCGACCCCGAGTCCTTCTTCCCCGAGAAGGGCGGCTCCACCCGCGAGGCCAAGAAGGTCTGTCTCGCCTGCGAGGTCCGCTCCGAATGCCTCGAGTACGCCCTCGCCAACGACGAACGTTTCGGCATCTGGGGCGGCCTTTCCGAGCGGGAACGGCGCCGCCTGAAGAAGGCCGCGGTCTGACCGCCGCCCGGCCGCCGGGCACCGCACATCCCCGCAGAATCCTCGCCAACGGCCCGTCGCAGGTGGGTTATCCACAGGCGGCGGGCCGCCGTCATGGCCAGCCAGTAGTGTGGTCGCTCGTCCGAGACGCCCCGCTGCCCCAGGCGGCACAGGCGTCCACCGCACCCACCGAACCGGGGCCGTGTATCTCGATGTCCGTGCACAGCCATACGGCAGCCCACTACGACGCCGCACCGCCGTCGGACCCCCCGCGCGCCACGCAGTTCGCACCCGCGCAGTCCGGGACGGACCGTCCGCCGGAGTTCCCGCGGCACGTCGTGACCGCCGTCCTCGTCTCCCACGACGGCGCCCGCTGGCTGCCCGACGCGGTCGCCGGGCTGCTCGGCCAGGAACGGCCCGTGCAGTACGCCGTCGCGGCCGACACCGGCAGTACGGACACGTCCGCCCAGGTCCTCGGCGACGCCCTCGGCGACGACCACGTGCTCCACCTCGCCCGCCGCACCGGCTTCGGCCAGGCCGTCGAGGAGGCCGTCCGCACCGCCCCGCACCTCACCCCGGACGAACTGCCCTACCTCAAGCGCCCCAGCGGCTGGGACCCCGTCACCCGCAGCTGGCGTGACGACGCCTACGACCTGCCCGACCTCCCGCACGGCGAACCGGTGCAGTGGCTCTGGCTGCTGCACGACGACTGCGCTCCCGAACCCGATGCCCTGGCCCAGCTGTTGCGCGTCGTCGACAACGAGCACGAACTCGGCCGCGACGACGTGGCCGTCGTCGGCCCCAAGCTCCGCGGCTGGTACGACCGCCGCCAACTCCTCGAAGTCGGTGTCAGCATCGCCAACTCCGGCCGCCGCTGGACCGGCCTGGACCGCCGCGAACAGGACCAGGGCCAGCACGACCACGTACGGCCGGTCCTGTCGGTGTCCACCGCCGGCATGCTGATCCGGCGTGACATCTTCGAACAGCTCGGCGGATTCGACCGCCGGCTGCCCCTGATGCGCGACGACGTCGACCTGTGCTGGCGCGCCCACGCGGCCGGCCACCGCGTCCTCGTCGCCCCCGACGCCGTCGTCCGCCATGCCGAGGCGGCCTCCCGCGAGCGCCGCACCGTCGACTGCGTGGGCCGCACCGCCGCCTCCCCGCACAAGGTCGACAAGGCCGGCGCCGTCTACACCCTCCTCGTCAACACCCGCACGGCGGCACTGCCCTGGGTGCTGGCACGCATCGTCCTCGGCACCGTGCTGCGCACCGTCGCCTACCTCGTCGGCAAGGTCCCCGGACAGGCCCTCGACGAGATCCGCGGCCTGGCGGGCACCCTGCTGCGCCCCGAGCGGATCATCGCGGGCCGGCGCGGACGCGGCGCCTCCCAGATCGACAAGGGCGAGCTGCGCGCCCTGTTCCCGCCGCCCGGCGCAACCGTCCGCGCCACCGTCGAGCAGGTTGCGGGCAACCTCGTGGGCAGCTCCGACCCGGAGGCCTCGGCCGCGGGCCGGCACGGCGGCGCCGTCGAGTCGGGGCCCGGCGGCGAGGACGCCGACTACCTGGAGATCGAGCAGTTCGCGCGCCTCAAGCGCATCGCCCGCAAACCGGGCCCGGTGCTCTTCCTGGTCCTGCTGCTCGTCTCCCTCATCGCCTGCCGCGGTCTGCTCGGCGGCGGCGCCCTCGCGGGCGGTGCCCTGCTGCCCGCCCCGGCCGGTTCCGGCGACCTGTGGTCGCGCTACCTGGACGCGTGGCACCCCGTCGGCTCCGGAGGCACGCCCTCCGCGCCGCCCTACCTGGCGATCATGGCGCTGCTCGCGTCCCTGCTGCTCGGCTCCACGGGCCTCGCCGTCACCGTCGTGCTCGTCGGCTCGGTGCCCCTGGCCGGGTTCACCGCGTACTTCGCCTCCCGCCCCCTCGTCCCCTCGCGCCTGCTGCGCGCCTGGGCGGCTGTCGCCTACGCCTTCCTGCCCGCCACCACCGGAGCACTGGCCGGCGGACGCATCGGCACGGCCGTGCTCGCCGTCCTGCTGCCGCTGATCGCCCGCGCGGGCATCGCGGCGAGCGGCCTCACCGCACCCCCCGGCGCGCGCGGCAGCTGGCGCGCCACCTGGGCGTATGCCCTCCTGCTGACCGTCACGACCGCCTTCACCCCCATCGTCTGGCCCATCGCGCTCGTCCTCGGCCTCGCCGTCCTGGCCGTGCGCCGCCGCGACCTCGTGGCCCACCTGCTGCGCTTCCTGGCCCAGTTGCTCACCCCGCTGCTGCTGCTCGCCCCCTGGTCGCTGACGCTGCTTCCGTCCGGCTTCTTCAAGGAGGCCGGTCTCGAGTACGGCCCCTCGGCGGCCTCCGCCCTGGACCTGCTGGGCGCCACCCCGGGCGGCCCCGGCACCGTGCACGGGCTGATGCTCATCGGGATCGTCCTGGCCGCGCTCGCCGCCCTGCTGCGCTCGCAGCGCCAGTTCGCCGTCTGGGCCGCCTGGTCGGTGGCCCTGGTGTCGTTCGTCTTCGCCGTCCTGTCCAACGGCTCCGCCTGGGCCGGACCCGCGACCCTCGTCTACGGCATCGCCCTGCTGAGCGCCGCCCTGCTCGGCGCCGACGGGGCACGCTCACGCGTGGCCGAACAGAGCTTCGGCTGGCGCCAGCCGGTCGCCGCGCTGATCGCCTTCGCCTCGGCCGCCGGCCCGCTGCTCGTCGTCGCCGGCTGGATGATCCGCGGCGCCGACGGCCCGCTGGAGCGGCGCGACCCCGTGCAGGTGCCCGCGTTCGTCGCCGAGGAGAGCAGCACCCGCGACCAGGCCCGCACCCTGGTCCTCGACAGCGACTCCCCGGCCCACGTCGGCTACATGCTCGTGCGCGGCTCCGGCGTGCGCATGGGCGACGCCGAACTGGTCTCGGCGGGCGGCGGGAACAGCAGACTCGACAAGGTCGTCGCCAACCTGGTCGCCGGCTCGGGCGCCGACCAGGCCGGCCAGCTCGGCGGCTTCGCCGTGCGCTACGTGCTCGTCCACAAGGGCGCCCCCCGCGAGATCAGCCGCGTCCTGGACACCACCCCCGGCCTGTCCCGGCTCAGCCAGCAGGACGGCAGTGCCCTGTGGCGCGTGAACCAGGAGGTCTCCCGCGCGGCCGTCCTCCCCGCCCAGGGCACCGCCTCCGGCTCGGGCACCGCAGCCGCGCAGCCCGTCGCCGCCGGTCCCGTCGAGATCCACACCACCATCCCGTCCGGCTCCGCGGGCCGCGTACTGCGCCTGGCCGACTCAGCCGCCGCAGGCTGGACCGCCACCCTGGACGGCAAGCCGCTCACCCGCACCACCGTCGACGGCTGGGCCCAGGGCTTCCAGCTCCCCGCGTCCGGCGGCAGGCTCGACGTCACCTTCGACGCCCCGCTCGGGCGCACCGCCTGGCTGTGGGTCCAGGGCGCCCTCGCCGTCGTCCTCGTCGTGCTCGCCCTGCCCGGCCGCCGCCGCGACGTCGACGACGACCTGCCCGAGGAGCAGCCCGCACCCGCGCAGGCCGTCACCGGCGAGGGCCGCCGGGCCCGGCGGCTGCGCGCCCAGGCCGAGTCCGAGGACACCGGGCAGGAGACACCGGCACCGGACCCGGAGAGTGCGCCCGCGCCGGCGGAGGGCGCCCCGGCCGCCGTACCGCACCAGCAGTCCTACGGCGAGTGGGACACCACCGCCTACGCCGGGGCTCCGGCGGGCGCGGACTACGGCGCCTACGGCGACCAGCAGTACCAGGCCGCCGCCCAGCCCCAGCAGTACCCGGCGGGCGCGTACGACCAGACGTACCAGGGCGGCCAGGCCGACCCGTACCAGAGCGGCCAGTACGACCCGTACGCGTACGGCGGCGGCCAGGCAGCGCCCGCCTCCTACGGCCAGACCTACCCCCAGTCGTACGGGGAGCAGCCCTACGAAGAGCAGCCCTACGACGAACGGCAGTACGGCGAACAGCAGTACGACCCCGCACAGCCGCACCACCCGCACGGCAACGGCAGTGAGCGCCCCGACGGGAGCCAGCAGTGAACCGCACGACCCTGTCCCTGATCGCCGGTGTGGCCGCGCTCGCCGCCGTCACCGGATTCGCCGCGCTGGAAAGCCCCGACGCGGCAGGCGCCGGCCCGGCGAAGGCCGCCGCCCAGCTCCCCGTCGAACGCACCACCCTGGTCTGCCCCGCACCGAGCAGCTCCGACATAGCCGACACCTCGTACACGTCGTTCACCCCCGTGACGAAGGGGACGGGCAGCGACGGCAAGGCGCAACTCCAGCCCGCCACCGAGCAGTCGGACGGCGGCTCCTCGGGCAAGGGCAAGGGGAAGGACGGCGGCAAGAACAAGGCCGGCCGGCCCGCCCTGCAGCCCAAGACGCCCGGTACGCCGGTCGCCGGGGACACCTCGGGCGGGGACGCGCCCGCGCTGATCGGCACCGCCGAGGGCAAGTTCGCGCCCGGCTGGACCATGCAGCAGACCACGGAGGTCGCGGCGGGGGCCGGACGCGGCCTGCTGGGCGTGGACTGCACCGCTCCGGACACCGAGTTCTGGTTCCCCGGCGCGAGTACCGCCTCCGGCCGCTCGGACTACGTCCACCTGACCAACCCCGACGACTCCGCCGCCGTCGTGGACGTCGAGCTGTACGGCAAGGACGGCGCCGTGAAGTCGACAGCGGGGGAGGGCATCACCGTCGCCCCGCGCTCCAGCGAGGCCGTCCTGCTGTCCACCCTCGGCGACACGCGGCAGGAAGACCTCACGGTGCACGTGAGCGTGCGCAGCGGCAGGGTCGGCGCGGCGGTGCAGGCACTCGACGACAAGAACGGCGGGGACTGGCTGGCGGCCGCCGCGGACCCGGCCGCCGACCTGGTGCTGCCGGGCATCCCGAAGGACGCCACCTCCGTGCGGCTGATCGCCTTCACGCCCGCCGACGCCGACACCGACCTGAAGGTGAAACTGGCCTCGCCCACCGGGCTGATCACCCCGGCCGGGCACGAGACCGTGCACCTGAAGGGTGGCACCACGGCCGCCGTGGATCTGGGCGACGTCACACGCGGGGAGGCGGGCTCACTGGTCCTCACCCAGGCCTCGTCACCCGTGCCGGTGGTGGCCGCGTTGCGGGTGACCCGGGGGAAGGGGAGCAAGCAGGAGACGGCGTTCATCCCGGCGTCCGGCCCGGTCGGCACCCGGGCGACGTCCGCCGACAACAGCGCGAAGGGGTCCACGCTGTCCCTGACGGCCCCCACCGCCACCGCGCAGGTCAAGGTCACCGCGTCGGCGGGCACCGACGGCGGGACGGCGGCGTCGCAGACGTACTCCGTCAAGGCGGGCACCACCCAGGACATCACCCCGCCCCGCCCGGCCGGCCTGAAGGGCACGTACGCCCTGACGGTGGAGTGCCTGTCCGGCGGTCCGGTCTACGGGGCGCGCACCCTCACGGCGACGGTGGAGGGCGCCCCCGGCTTCACGGTCCAGACCCTGCCGGACGACCGCGGGACGGTCTCGGTCCCGCACACGGACGAGGACGTGACGGTCCTGCAGAAGCCGTGAGCGCGAGCCGGGCCGCCCGGCTCGCGCCGGTGCCGTGCTCACGGACTTGCGCGGGGCGCCGGCCGGGCCGACGCTCAGTCCTCCCCGTAGCGCGGGTCCACCGTCTCCGGGGTCAGGCCCAGCAGTTCGGCCACCTGCTCGACCACGATCTCGTGCACCAGCGCGGCCCGCTCGTCACGGCCCTTGCTGCGGATCTCCACCGGCCGCCGGTAGACCACCACCCGCGCCCGGCGCCCCTCAGCGGCGGGAACGGTGTCGCCGAGCGGCACCGGCTCGTCGCTCCAAGCCTGGCCCGGCCCGGCCGGACGCGGCACCTCCAGGACGAGGAAGTCGATGTCGGCCAGCTGCGGCCACCGCCGCTCCAGCCGATCCACGGAGTCCTGCACCAGGTCCGCGAACGCCTCGGCACGGCTCGCGGCCAGTGGCACCTGCGGTGGGGCGATCGGTCCGCGCATGCCCCGGCCGTGGCGATCACGTCGTCGGGGCCCGGGCGCGGCGCCAGGGGGTGGTACACGGTTGTCCATCACTGGTGAAGGGTAGTCCCGGACAGGCCCCCGCGCCTCGTTCCGGATGCCGTCCCGGCACCGTGCCGCCCGCGTGGAGACCGGTCACCCAATGCCGGTTCCGGCCAAGCTCGGACTCGATTCCGTATCTCTCCGGGACCGCCGATCTCAAGGCAATTGACGGTGTTCGTACCCAATCGTGACCGGAACAAGAGGTGTTCGAGACCCCGACATCCGCCGTCCGCGCAGGTCAGTAGGGTGTGTCGGAAGGAGTGTGTGGGGTGTTTCACAGCACGACACGGGGGAGTGACCTGGTGGAGAGTCGTCGCGGCCCGCTCAAGAGTGCGGTACCGTCCAACGTCGTGAGCCCTGTACGTCGCTGTTCGCGCACCGCTTGCGGCCGTCCCGCCGTAGCGACGCTGACGTACGTCTACGCCGACTCGACCGCCGTCCTCGGCCCGCTCGCCACCTACGCCGAGCCGCACTGCTACGACCTGTGCGCCGAACACTCCGAGCGCCTCACCGCCCCGCGCGGCTGGGAGGTCGTCCGGCTCCTCGACGGTTCGGCCCCCGCCCGGCCCAGCGGCGACGACCTGGAGGCGCTGGCCAACGCCGTGCGCGAGGCGGCCCGTCCTCAGGAGCGGGCGGCCGAGGCCGGTGGCGGCGGCGCCCGCGGGGCCGACCCGATGGAGGTCGCGCGCCGCGGCCACCTGCGGGTCCTGCGCTCGCCGGACAACTGACAAAACCGTTCACCACGGCTCTGGTCGGGTACGACGTCCCCGTTCTCCCCATGCTCCGCCGCGCGTTCCGCCCCGCTCGGCGCGGCCCCCTCCCACGCCACCCGTCACCCGCCACTCGCCTCGTGCGTCGGCCGCGGCGTCCGGGACGGGTAGTTTGTGGGGACCGATTGGGACTTCAGAAGGGTTGGCCGTGGCTGCTGATCTGTCGCAGATCGTCAAGGCGTACGACGTGCGCGGGGTGGTCCCGGACCAGTGGGACGAGTCGCTCGCCGAGCTGTTCGGGGCGGCCTTCGCCGAGGTGACCGGGGCGGACGCCATCGTGACCGGGCACGACATGCGGCCCTCCTCACCCGGCCTGGCCCGCGCCTTCGCCCGCGGCGCGGCTCGGCTCGGCGTCGACGTCACCGAGATCGGACTCTGCTCGACGGACCAGCTGTACTACGCCTCGGGCGCGTTGGGCCTGCCCGGCGCGATGTTCACGGCCTCGCACAACCCGGCGCGGTACAACGGCATCAAGATGTGCCGCGCGGGCGCCGCACCCGTCGGCCAGGACAGCGGGCTGACCGAGATCCGCGAACTGACCGAGGACTGGCGCGAGTCGGGCGCCCCGAAACCGGCGGCGCGCACGGGAACCATCACCCGGCGCGACACGTTGGAGGAGTACGCGGCACATCTGCGCTCCCTCGTCGACGTGACCACCATCCGCCCCCTGAAGGTCGTCGTCGACGCGGGCAACGGCATGGGCGGCCACACCGTGCCCACGGTCCTCACCGGCCTGCCCGTAGACCTGGTCCCCCTGTACTTCGAGCTGGACGGCACCTTCCCCAACCACGAGGCCAACCCGCTCGACCCGGCCAACCTCGCCGACCTGCAGAAGCGGGTCCGCGAGGAGGGCGCCGACCTCGGCCTCGCCTTCGACGGGGACGCCGACCGCTGCTTCGTCGTCGACGAACACGGCGAGCCGGTCTCCCCGTCCGCGATCACCGCGCTGGTCGCCGCCCGCGAACTGGCCCGGCACGGCGGCAGGGGCGTGATCATCCACAACCTCATCACCTCCTGGTCGGTCCCGGAGGTGGTGAAGGAGAACGGCGGCACACCGGTGCGCACCCGCGTCGGCCACTCCTTCATCAAGGCCGAGATGGCGAGGACCGGCGCGATCTTCGGCGGCGAGCACTCCGCGCACTACTACTTCAAGGACTTCTGGAACGCCGACACGGGCATGCTGGCCGCCCTGCACGTCCTCGCGGCGCTGGGCGGCCAGGACGGCCCCCTGTCGGCCCTCGTCGCCCAGTACGACCGCTACACCGGCTCCGGCGAGATCAACTCCACGGTCGCCGACCAGGCCGGCCGCCTCGCCGCGCTCAGGGCCGCCTACGCAGGCCGCGACGACGTCACCCTCGACGAACTCGACGGCCTGACGGTCACCGCCGCCGACTGGTGGTTCAACGTGCGCCCCTCCAACACGGAACCGCTGCTCCGGCTCAACGCGGAGGCGCGTGACGCCGCGGCGATGGCCGAGGTCCGCGACGAAGTCCTGCAGATCATCCGGGGCTGAGACACCGGCAGCCCCCGGCAGACACCGGCCGAACACCTGCCGGACACCGGCGGGCACCAGCCGGGCCGACCCCCGCCACCGGGCCCCCGACCGGCGGTACGCTGACCAGGCACGTCCGTACAACCACACACGCACCCCGAGTCCCGAAGGGAACCCCCATGCCGCTCGAAGCCGGCCTCCTGGAGATCCTCGCCTGCCCGGCCTGCCACGCCCCCCTCGAGGAGCAGGACACCGAGCTGATCTGCACCGGTCAGGACTGCGGGCTGGCCTACCCGGTCCGCGACGGCATCCCCGTGCTGCTCGTCGACGAGGCCCGCCGCCCCGCCTGACCCCCGCCGGACCGCCGCCCCGACGGCGCGAGGCCCGGCCGCCGCCGACCGGAGGACCTGCCGGCGCCGGGGCACGAGCCCGAGGCCCGGCCCCCGGAAGACCGCCCGCCCGGCCCACCGTCGCCCGGCTCCCGCGGACCGGCCCCGCCCACCGGCCTACCGCCGACCAGCCCACCCGCCGTCCGCGACCCGCGGTCCAGACGCCCCGCCGTCCCGACCACCCGACGTTCCGACGCCCCGGTGCCCGGCGTTCGGCACCCGATCGGAGGCTGCCGCCCATGCTCGACGAATCGCTGCTCGACGCCCCGGAGGCGCTCGCCGCCGCCGACCACCGCGGACTGCTCCGCGGTGCGGCCGAGGCCGGCGCCCGCGTCCGCACCGCCGCCCGGCACGCCGCCGAGGCGGGCGTGGGCGGCCTCAAGCCCGACGGCCGCCCGCGCGCCGTTCTGATCGCCGGCCCCGGCGCCGCCGCCACCCACGCCGCCGACCTGCTCGGCACCCTCGCCGGAGCGGGCAGCCCCGTCACCCGGCTGGCGCCGACCGGCGTCGCCTCCGCCTCCGGCGCCCTGCGCTGGGAACTGCCCGGCTGGGCCGGCTCCGTGGACCTGCTGCTCATCGCCACCCCGGACGGCACCGAGCCGAGCCTGTCCGCCCTCGCCGACCAGGCCTACCGCCGCGGGTGCACGGTCGTCGCCGTCGCCCCGGCCCACACCCCGCTCGCCGAGTCCATGGAAGGCGCCCACGGCCTGTTCATCCCGATGGCGACCGCCCCCTACGACCACGACGAACCCCTCGCCGGATCCGCACCCGGCGTGCTCTGGGCGCTGCTGACCCCGCTGCTCGCGCTCCTGGACCGCGTCGGCCTGCTCACCGCCCCGCCCGACGCCCTGGAAGCCGCCGCCGACCGGCTCGACCAGATCGCCGAACGCTGCGGACCCGCCATCGCCACGTACAGCAATCCGGCCAAGACCCTCGCCGCGGAACTCGCCGACGCCCTGCCGGTGATCTGGACCGAGGGCGCCGCGGCGGGCCCCGCGGGCCGCCGGTTCGCCGCCGTTCTCGCCGAACTGTCCGGCATCCCCGCCGCCGTCGCCGAACTCCCCGAGGGGCTCGCCGCGCACGGCGCCCTGCTCGCCGGCCCGCTGGCCGCCAGCGCCGACCCCGACGACTTCTTCCGCGACCGTGTCGACGAGCCGCCCGCCCTGCACGCCCGCGTGGTGCTGCTGCGCGACCGCCCGCTCGGTGGCCTCACCGCCGCCCCCTCCGCCCGTGACCTGGCCCTCAGCCACGACACGCCGATCAGCGAGCTGGAACCGGAGCCCGGCGGCGAGATCGAGAGTCTCGCGGAACTCATCGCGGTCACGGACTTCACCGCCGTCTACCTGTCGCTCGCCTCCAGGGCCTGACTCCAGGACCCGACCCGAGACGGGCGGTCCGATACGACCGTTCGGATACGACCGTCCGGATGCGACCGACCCGACACGACCGACCCGACACGACCTGGACGCCCGGATCGCCGTACGACGGGGTTGCGGTGGCTGACCAGAACTGCAGAGAGAAGCGCATGGACCGCCTCGACAACACCATCCGCCCCTACGCCTGGGGTTCCCCCACCGCCATCCCCCACCTCCTCGGCGTCGAACCGAGCGGCGAACCGCAGGCGGAGATGTGGATGGGCGCCCACCCGGGCGCGCCCTCGCGCACCGCGCGCGGCACCCTCGTGGAGGTCATCGCCACCGACCCGGAGCGGGAACTGGGCGCCGAGGCGGTCGCGAAGTTCGGCCCCCACCTGCCCTTCCTGCTCAAGATCCTCGCCGCCGGCGCCCCTCTCTCCCTCCAGGTCCACCCCGACCTCCGCCAGGCCAAGGAGGGCTACGCCGACGAGGAGCGCCGCGGTGTCCCCGTCGACGCCCCGCACCGCAACTACAAGGACGCCAACCACAAGCCGGAACTGATCTGCGCGCTCACCGAGTTCGACGGCCTGTGCGGCTTCCGTGCCCCCGGCGAGGCCGCCGACCTGCTCGCCGCCCTCGACGTGGACTCCCTCAAGCCCTACGTCGACCTGCTGCGAGCCCATCCCGAAGAGGCGGCCCTGCGCGAGGTGCTGACCGCGATCCTCACCGCCGACCCCGCGGAGATGACCCGCACGGTCACCGAGGCCGCCACCGCCTGCGCCCGCCTCGGCGGCGACCACGCCCCCTACGCGGGCATCGCGCACCACTACCCCGGCGACCCGGGCGTCCTGGCCGCGATGCTCCTCAACCACGTCCGCCTCCAGCCCGGTGAGGCCCTCTTCCTCGGCGCCGGCATCCCGCACGCCTACCTCAGCGGCCTCGGCGTGGAGATCATGGCCAACTCCGACAACGTCCTGCGCTGCGGCCTGACCCCCAAGCACGTCGACGTCCCCGAACTCCTGCGCATCGTCCGCTTCGAGGCGGGCGACCCCGGCGTGCTGCGCCCCGAGGCCGCCCGGGACGGCGAGGAGGTCTACGAGACGCCCATCGACGAGTTCCGGCTGTCCCGCTACGTCCTCCCGGCGGGCGCCCCGGCCCACGACCTCACCCTGCGCACCCCGCAGATCCTGCTCTGCACCGCCGGTTCCGTACGGGCGGGCGAGCACGAACTCACCCCGGGCGGTTCCGTGTTCGTCCCGGCGGGCGAGAAGGCCGAGGTCGCCGGCGCCGGCACGCTCTTCCGCGCGACGGTCGTCGTCTGACCTGCCGGATGTACGCACCCGGGCATGTGGTGACCTGACGTACCGCCGCCCGGCGGGGCTGCAACAATGACCCACCGGCAAAGGGCGGGCAAAGGGCGAGGCCGGGCACGGACACGTGCGCGACAGCGGCGTTCGCCCCGTACGAAGGCGCACGAAGGCGTGCGAACACGTACGCACCCCGTACGAAGGCGACACGAAGGCGAAGGGACAACGCGAACACATGAGCGCGTCAGGCGGAACCAGGGCGATCGTGGCGGCACTCGGCGCCAACCTCGCGATCGCGGTATCGAAGTTCGTGGCCTTCGCCTTCAGCGGCTCATCGTCGATGCTCGCCGAGGGCGTGCACTCGGTCGCCGACTCGGGCAACCAGTTCCTGCTGCTGATCGGCGGCAAGAAGGCCCAGCGCGAGGCGACCGAGCAGCACCCGTTCGGCTACGGCCGCGAGCGCTACGTCTACGCCTTCCTGGTCTCCATCGTGCTGTTCTCCATCGGCGGCATGTTCGCCATCTACGAGGGCTACGAGAAGATCAGCCACCCGCACGAACTGGAGAACTGGTACTGGCCGGTGGCCGTCCTCGCCTTCGCGATCTGCGCCGAGGGCTTCTCCTTCCGCACGGCCATCAAGGAGTCCGCCGAACTGCGCGGCAAGCTCTCCTGGGTGCAGTTCATCCGCCGCGCCAAGGCGCCCGAGCTGCCCGTCGTCCTCCTGGAGGACTTCGGCGCCCTGATCGGCCTCGTCCTCGCCCTCGGCGGCGTCGGACTCTCCCTGCTCACCGGCGACGGCGTCTGGGACGGCATCGGCACCGTCTGCATCGGTGTGCTGCTCGTCCTGATCGCCCTCGTCCTGGCCGCCGAGACCAAGTCGCTGCTGCTCGGTGAGGCCGCAGGCGCCGACGTGGTCGAGAAGATCAAGACCGCCACCGTCGAGGGCGACACCGTCACCGGCATCATCCACATGCGCACCCTCCACCTCGGTCCGGAGGAACTGCTCGTCGCCGCCAAGATCGCGGTGCGGCACGACGACACCGCCGCCGAGGTCGCCGCCGCCATCGACGCCGCGGAGTCCCGTATCCGCGCCGCCGTCCCCATCGCCCGCGTCATCTACCTCGAACCCGACATCTACAGCGAGGCGGAGGCCGCCAAGGGAGCGGACCCCGAGGCCACCCCCGGCGGACCGAACCCGCACGGCGGCGGTCACTGACCCACGAACGGCCCGATCTGCGCGGAGGCGGACTGGGGCCGCAGGGCACTGCGGTGTAGCTTGGGACGGAGCCAGACGTCGCTGCTGATGGCGGTCGGGCGGCCCGAGGACGGGCCGGCCGAGGGAGAGAGGGCCTCCGACGGACTGCGCTGCGCGCACGCGGGCATGCCTGTGTCCTCCTCGGGCACCCCTGTGTCCGCCGCCGCGCAGGTCAGCCGTACCCACCTCGACCCGATCCCGAGGAGCAGCCCGTAATGACGACTGTCGACAGCCGACAGGACTTCAAGGTCGCCGACCTGTCCCTGGCAGAGTTCGGCCGCAAGGAGATCACCCTCGCCGAGCACGAGATGCCCGGCCTGATGGCGATCCGCAAGGAGTACGCGGAGAAGCAGCCGCTGAAGGGCGCCCGCATCACCGGCTCCCTGCACATGACCGTGCAGACCGCCGTCCTCATCGAGACCCTCACGGCCCTCGGTGCCCGCGTCCGCTGGGCGTCCTGCAACATCTTCTCCACCCAGGACCACGCCGCCGCCGCCATCGCGGTCGGCCCCCACGGCACCCCGGAGAACCCCCAGGGCGTCCCGGTCTTCGCCTGGAAGGGCGAGTCCCTGGAGGAGTACTGGTGGTGCACGGAGCAGGCGCTGACCTGGCCCGACGCCGCCACCGGCGGCCCGAACATGATCCTCGACGACGGCGGTGACGCCACCCTCCTCGTCCACAAGGGCGTCGAGTACGAGAAGGACGGCAAGGTCCCCTCGGTCGACACCGCCGAGTCCGACGAGCACCGCGTCATCCTCCAGCTGCTGACCCGCACCCTGGGCGAGAACCCCCAGAAGTGGACCCAGCTGTCCTCCGAGATCCGCGGCGTGACCGAGGAGACCACCACCGGCGTGCACCGGCTGTACGAGATGCAGCGCGACGGCACCCTCCTCTTCCCCGCGATCAACGTCAACGACGCGGTGACCAAGTCCAAGTTCGACAACAAGTACGGCTGCCGGCACTCCCTGGTCGACGGCATCAACCGTGCCACCGACGTCCTGATCGGCGGCAAGACCGCCGTCGTCTGCGGCTACGGCGACGTGGGCAAGGGCTGCGCGGAGTCGCTGCGCGGCCAGGGCGCCCGCGTGATCATCACGGAGATCGACCCGATCTGCGCCCTGCAGGCGGCGATGGACGGATACCAGGTCACGACCCTGGACGACGTCGTCGAGACCGCCGACATCTTCGTCACCACCACCGGCAACAAGGACATCATCCTCGCCTCCGACATGGCGAAGATGAAGCACCAGGCGATCGTCGGCAACATCGGCCACTTCGACAACGAGATCGACATGGCCGGCCTCGCCAAGATCCCCGGCATCGTCAAGGACGAGGTCAAGCCGCAGGTCCACACCTGGACCTTCCCGGACGGCAAGGTGATCATCGTGCTGTCCGAGGGGCGCCTGCTCAACCTGGGCAACGCCACCGGTCACCCGTCGTTCGTGATGTCCAACTCCTTCGCGGACCAGACCCTGGCCCAGATCGAGCTGTTCACCAAGCCCGACGAGTACCCGACCGGCGTCTACGTGCTGCCCAAGCACCTCGACGAGAAGGTCGCCCGCCTCCACCTCGACGCGCTCGGCGTGAAGCTGACCCGGCTCCGTCCCGAGCAGGCGTCGTACATCGGCGTGGAGGTCGACGGCCCGTACAAGGCGGACCACTACCGCTACTGACCGCTCCCACGGACCGACCCGCGAGCCACACCGCAGGCTCGCCCGGTCCACCGGTTCCCCGGTCCTCCGAGGCAGGCCCCCGCACCCCCGTGCCGGGGGCCTGCCCCGTTGGCCGGACCGCCCCGTCAAGCCCCAGGACCCCCATGCCCCGCGGCCGCTATTCGCTCCACGATCCGCACGATCACACCCCCTTCGCGGAAGAACACTTCCAGTGCGCACCGGGCCCGTCGGGCTGGCGCTACGTCTCCCAGGTCATCTCCCCCTCCGGCGATCACCGCGGCTCGGTCGACCTCGCACTCGACGCACTCGGCCGCCCCCTCCGCCTCGAACTGCACGCGGGCGGCTGGCAGGTGCGCGGCGCCGCCCTCGACGGCCTCACCTGGGTGCGCACCGACCCCACCGGAACCCACGCCACCGAAGGCAATGTGCGCGCCCACGCCTTCACCGGCACGTCCCCCGCGTTCCTCGTCGCCACCGCTCGTCTCCTGCGCCTCACCCCCTCGGCCTCCGCCACCCGCGTACGCCTCGTCACCTTCACGGATCCGGTCCTCGCCCCCCGCACCGTGGACCAGTCCTGGGCCCTGGTGAAAAGAGAAGCACACGCCACTGACAACGGCCCCCTGACCGTGGACGAATACAAGGTCACAGCCCTGGACACGGGCGAACGCCACACGGTGCACATCGCCGGCGACGTCGTCCTGGCCGCCCCCGGCGTCGAGCTGGAGGACCTCCAGTCACCGCCGTCCGTCTTCGAAGCCTGAGCGCGGACCGAGCGCCCCCCACCGGGCCCCGCGACGAGCGCAACCGGACCTCCGACCGCCCGGGCCTACGAGGGCGGCACGAACCCCGTGGCGGGCGGCTCGCCCCCGCCCGGTCCCCGAGGCGCGACAGGTGCCGGAGACGGCGCCACCGGCGACTGCGGAACGGCAGGCGACGGAGCCGGTGCCGGAGCGCGAGACGTAGACGCCGGCGACGCGAAGCGCGGCCGGGCCGCGGGGACGTCGGCCGAAGAGCTCCCGAACGCCCGCCGGGCTTCCCGGACCTGCCGCTCCTGCAACACCGCTGCCAGGTACATCGCCGGCGGCACCTCGGCCGGCGCCGCAGTACCGGTGCACGCGGAGAGGTCGGCGGCGAGGCGCTGCGCGATGCCCCAGCCGACCTGCGGATCCAGCTGACGCATCCGCGTCAGGTACTGGCGCACGGCCAGCCACAGCCCGTCCGGCACCGCCGACAGATCGAGCGCCGAGAACCGCCCGGCCAGCCACGGCGGCGGAGGCGGTGCCGGAACCGCCTGCCCGGCCGGTATCCGTTCGCGCACGACGAGCGTCCCCGCGAACACGTCGCCCAGCCGCCGCCCCCGCGCCGACACCAGGGAAGCGATGCAGGCGACGACCCCGAACGTCATCAGGATCTCCACCACGCCGATCGCGCCACGCACCAGCGCGTGCCGGAACCGGATGGGTCCGCCGTCGTCCCGGACGACACGCAGCCCGCACGCCAGTTTCCCCAGGGAGCGCCCGTGACTGAGCGTCTCGACCGCGATCGGCCCACCCACGAGGACGAGCAGGAAGGTCGCGATCGACAGCGCGATCTGCGCCGCCGCGTCCAGCGAGGCCGTGGCAGCCAGCAGCCCCACGCTCACCGGGACGTAGACGGCCATCGCCACGACGAGGTCGAGCAGTACGGCCAGCGCCCTGCTGGGCAGCCTCGCCGGACGCAGCTCCAGCGCCACCGCCTCACCCGTCACCAGCTCGCTCACGCCCCGCCGCCCTTCCCTGGCCTGCCCCGAAGACCGCCAGTCTGCCAAGCTGAGGGCCGTCGCGTCGCAGTAGGACAAGCTGACACATCCGGCGGACAGTCGACCAACCAGCCGAGGAGCAGGCAGACACGATGGACCTGGACGTCTTCGTCTCCGCCCACCGAGCCGAGTGGGACCGCCTCGAAGCACTGCTCGGCCGTCGGCGTCGCCTCACCGGCACGGAGGCCGACGAACTGATCGTCCTCTACCAGCGTGCGGCCACTCACCTCTCGCTGATCCGCTCCAGCGCCCCCGATCCACTGCTGACGGGTCGGCTGAGCCAGCTGGTCGCCCGCGCGCGCGGAGCGGTGACCGGAACCCGCCGGGCCTCATGGCGGGACGTCACCCGCTTCCTGCTGGAAGGCTTCCCCGCGGCGGTCTACCGAGCGCGGCACTGGTGGGTGCCCACGGCACTCCTCTCGGTCGCCGTGGCCGCCCTCCTGGGCTGGTGGATCGGCACGCACCCGGCGGTCCAGGCCACCATCGCGGCTCCTGCCGAGCTACGGCAGCTCACCCGTCCCGGCGGCGAGTACGAGACGTACTACTCGGACCACCCCGCGACCGCCTTCGCCGCCCAGGTCTGGACGAACAACGCCCAGGCCGCCGCCATGTGCCTCGTCCTGGGCGTCTTCCTGGGACTGCCGGTGCTGTGGATCCTCTTCGAGAACATGCTCAACCTGGGGGTCGGCATCGGACTGATGTCCTCGGCCGGCCGGCTCGACACGTTCCTCGGCCTGATCCTGCCGCACGGCCTGCTCGAACTGACCGCGGTCTTCGTGGCTGCCGGTACGGGACTGCGTCTCGGCTGGACCCTGATCGACCCGGGCACGCGCGCGCGCCGCACAGCCCTGGCCGAGGAGGGACGGGCAGCGGTGGGCATGGCCATAGGACTGGCCCTGGTCCTGTTCGTCTCCGGCGCGATCGAAGGCTTCGTCACGCCCTCAGGTCTGCCCACCTGGGCTCGCATCGGCATCGGCTTCGCGGTGGAACTGGCCTTCCTGGCGTACGTCTACGTCCTGGGCGGCCGTGCCGTGCGCGCAGGTGACACCGGAGACGTGGCGCCGACCGAGCGAAGCGCCACCGTGCCGACAGCCGCCTGATGTGCGTTTCGGTCCGCTGAGCTGCTAGTCTCCTCTTCGCCCCACCGGAGCCGTTGACACGGAGCGGGTGGGGAGGTAGATTCGAACAGTTGCCTGGAGCTGGACCTGGTCCAGATGGGCGACGGTGAACATCTATCTGCTTCCGTAATCGGCTTCGATTACGAAGAAGCCCCCGATAAATCGGAAAGCGAAGCCCGGTCAGACCGGCTGAGAACTTCTGATAAAGTCGGAACCGCCGGAAAGGGAAACGCGAAGCGAAAGCGGAGCGGGAACCTGGAAAGCACCGAGGAAATCGGATCGGAAAACGGTCTGATAGAGTCGGAAACGCAAGACCGAAGGGAAGCGCCCGGAGGAAAGCCCGAGAGGGTGAGTACAAAGGAAGCGTCCGTTCCTTGAGAACTCAACAGCGTGCCAAAAGTCAACGCC
>NZ_JBHJUW010000074.1:0-39807 GCF_042268205.1 Streptomyces sp. NPDC056160 | reverse complement strand
CGCCGCCCCCGCCCGCCCCCCCCCCCGCCGGCGTCCCCCCCCGCGCCGGGCGCGCCCCCCCCCCGGGGCCGGGGGGGGCGGCCCTCGCCCGTACGCGGCCCGGGGTACGACCCCGGGTACGACAGGAAACACGACGGTCTTCCACCCCTGTACGGAAACACGCTCAGGCGGACCCGGCGGCACGTGAGCCGTGGCCGCCGGGTCCGCGAGCCGGGCAGGTGAAGGGGGGAAGACATCTGCCCGGGTGGTGCTGGCTTGGGTGAACCATGGTGCGACAACGTTGTCTGGATGGTCTGTACATGACTCTACCGTCGTAACCGACAACGATGTCAAGCAACTTGGGGCGCGCCCACCCATGTGAGTGTCGGCGCGCGCCGGGGGAGTACGCGGTCTTCCGCTGTACCACCGGCGCGCGCTACTGTCCCTCCGGCTTGAGTGATCCCTGGTGCGCGACCCGTCCGAAGGAGGAGGGGCCGCGTCATGCGCTTCCGTCCCCTGTCCCTGCTGCTGGCCGCCGCGCTCGCGGCCGGCGGTGCCACCCCCGCCCTCGCGGCGACCACCGCCCCCGGGAGATCCAGCCCCGCCCTGGTCAAGGACCCCACCCGGTACGTCGATCCGCTGATCGGCACGAAGAACGGCGGTGACACCTTCCCGGGTGCCGTCACCCCCTTCGGCATGCTCTCCTTCAGCCCGGAGAACACCCGCGGCGACGCCACCCGCACCACGGCCCCCGGCGGATACCACTACGACGCCACCCGCGTCCGCGGCTTCAGCCTCACCCACATGTCCGGCACCGGCTGCGCGGGCGGCAGCGGCGACATCCCGTTCTTCCCCTACGCCGGACAGGTCACCACCTCACCGGCGAGCGACACCAAGGACGCCGTCTACGCCTCCGACTTCAAGCACACCGACGAGACGGCCGAGCCCGGGCACTACAAGGTCGGCCTCGCCTCCGGTGTCACCGCCGACCTGACCGCGACGGCCCGCACCGGCTCGGCGCGCTTCACCTACCCCGCGGACAAACCCGCCTCGCTGCTGATCCGCACCGCCAACTCCGAGGTCGGCTCGGCCGATTCCTCGGTCACCATCGATGCGGCCACCCGGACCGTCTCCGGCTCCGTGACCTCCGGGAACTTCTGCGGCTACCTCGACCCCGAGGGCCAGCGCGCCTACTACACCCTGTACTTCACCGCCCGGTTCGACCGCCCGTTCAAGGCGGCCGGTACCTGGCAGGACGACAAGGTGACCCCCGGCGCGACATCGGCCACCGGCGGCACCGGCGGCTTCTCGCACGGCGGGCGGCCCGTGGCCGGCAAGGGCGCCGGCGGCTACGTCGAGTTCGCCCCCGGCACCGGCCCGGTCGGCGTCAAGGTCGGCATCTCCTACGTCAGCCAGGCCGGCGCCGCCGCGAACCTCGCGGCCGAGAACCCGCCCCGGCGCTCCTTCGACTCCGTGCGCGACGCGGCCCGCCGTGCCTGGCGCGAGCGGCTGGGCGCGATCCAGGTCGGCGGCGGCACGGACGACGAGCGCACCACCTTCTACACCGCGCTCTACCACGCCCTGCTGCACCCGAACGTCATCAGCGACGCCGACCGCCGCTACCGGGGAGCCGACGGCAAGGTGCACACGGTCGGCCACGGCCACCAGGCGCAGTACGGCACCTTCTCCGGCTGGGACGTCTACCGCGACCAGGTCCAGCTGCTGACCCTGCTCAGCCCGCGCACCGGCTCCGACATCGCCCAGTCCCTGTACGAGCTGGCCCGGCAGAACGGCGGCACGTGGGACCGCTGGCTGCACGGCGCGAGCGGCACCCACGTCATGAACGGCGACCCCTCGCCCACCGCGCTGGCCGGCATCCGCGCCTTCGGCGGCACCGACTTCGACCTCGAGGGCGCGCTGGCGTCCCTGGTGAAGGCGGCCACCGTGCCGACCGCGCAGGACCTGTCCGCGGCGGGCAAGCCGGTGCTCTCCGCCGGCCAGCGGCCGTCCCTGGACAAGTACCTGAAGCTGCACTACATGCCGTCCGTCTCCAACGCCTGGGGCGGCGCCGCGGAGACCCTGGAGATGTCCACCGCCGACTTCTCCCTCTCCCAGCTCGCCGCCGCGGCCGGGCAGAAGAAGACCGCGGACGCCTTCGCGGGCCGCGCCCAGTGGTGGCAGAACAACTTCAACATCGCGGCCACCCCGGCCGGCGGCTACATCGCCAACCGCAAGGCCGACGGCAGCTGGGTCACCGGCTTCACCCCGGACACCGGAAACGGCTTCGTCGAGGGCACGGCCGCCCAGTACACCTGGATGGTCCAGCACAACCCGGCCGGGCTGTTCGCGGCCATGGGCGGCAAGGACAAGGCCCTCGCCCGGCTCGACGCCTTCTTCCACACGGCGGACGGCGGCTGGGCGTTCACCGGCGGCGGTGGCGACAAGGCGGCCATGGACAACGAGCCGTCGATCAACGTCCCCTACCTGTACGACTACGCGGGCGCGCCCTACAAGGCCCAGGAGACCGTCCGTGCCGCCATGCGGCAGCTGTGGACGACCGAGCCCGGCGGCATCCCCGGCAACGACGACCTCGGCGCCATGTCGTCCTGGTACGTCTTCTCCGCCCTCGGCATGTACCCGCAGGTCCCCTCCCGCTCCGAACTCGTCCTCGCCTCCCCGCTGTTCGAACGCGCCGAGATCCACCGCCCGCACGGAGGCGACATCTCCGTCCGCGCCCGGGGAGCGGCGGCCGGATCGCCGTACGTCCAGTCCCTGAAGGTGAACGGCCGCACGAGCGAGCGGCCGTGGCTGCCCGCCTCATTCGTCCGCGACGGCGGACGCCTGGACTACACCCTCTCCTCGACCCCGAACCGCGCCTGGGGCAGCGACCCGGCCGCGGCGCCGCCGTCCTTCCGGCAGGGCGAGCAGCCGTACCAGATCGGCGTGGGACCGACCACGGCGACGCTCGCCCCCGGTGAGAGCACCAAGGTCTCCATCCGTGCCCTGTCGCTCAACGGCGGGCAGGGCCCCGACGTGCGCTTCCGGGTCCAGGCACCGGCCGGCGTCACGGCGAGCCCCGCCGAGGGCACGGTGACCGGCGGGTCCCAGGAGATCACCCTGAGCGCCGGGAAGGACACCGCGCAGGGCTTCTACGACGTGCTGGTCACGGTGACCTCCGGCGGTCAGTCCTACGAGCAGCCCGTCGCCCTGACCCTCGCGGCGCCCGGCACCCTGCTCGCCGCCCGGAACAACACCGGTGTCTCCGACGACTCGGGCGACCACGACGAGGCGGACTTCGACGGCGGCGGCTGGAGCTACTCCCGCCAGGCCCTCGCCGCGGCCGGGCTCACCCCGGGCGGGCAGGGCACGGTGGACGGCCTGGCCTTCACCTGGCCCGACTCGCCCAGCGGCCGTCCGGACAACGTGTCGGCGGCGGGCCAGACGATCAGCCTGTCCGCCCCCGCGTCCGCGCTGTCCTTCGTCGGCAGCGCGGTCAACGGCAACCAGCAGGCCAAGGCCACCGTCACCTACACCGACGGCACCACGGCCACCACCGACCTCTCCTTCACCGACTGGACCGTCGGCGGGGGCGGCGGCACCGTCCAGTACGGCAACACGGTCGTCGCCAAGACGGCGTACCGCAATGTCGCGGGCGCGGACAAGGACCCCGTCGCCACCTACGTGTTCGCCACCCGGCCCTTCGCGGCCCCGGCGGGTCTGCAGATCCGGTCGGTGAAGCTGCCGGCCGACACCGACCTGCACGTCTTCGCCCTCGCGGTGAAGTGAGCGTTTGAACTGACCGCGTGAAGTGACCTGCTGAGCAGGAGACGAGCAGCACGAAGGGGCGGGCCCGCGAGGACCCGCCCCTTCTGTTGTGCCCTGCCGCACACCGCGTGTGCGTCAGGCCAGCAGTTCCACCTCCGCCAGCGTCGCGGAACCGTCGAGCACCAGCCGGTACTTCTGGTAGGTGCCCGGCGAGGCGATCGTGAACGGACGGGTCTGCTTGTCCCAGGCGAAGGACTCGCCCGAGCGCCGGTCCACGGTCGTCCAGTGCGTGCCGTCCGAGGATGCCTGGAGCGTCCAGCCCGTCGGCGCCTTGGTGCGGTCGCCCGACGACGTCAGCGTGTACTGGACCGCCTTGGCGGAGCCGGTGACCGGCAGGTCCACCGTGCTCACCGTCGCGTCCGTCGACGAGGTGTCGTCGAACAGCGCGCCGTCGCCCTTGAGCACGTCCGCGCGCGGCGTCGGAGCCTTGTCACCGGTCGTGATCGACACGGGCGCGGCGTTCTCGCCCGTGCCCCACTTCGACGGCCGCGACCCCATGTCGAACTCCAGGACACCGCCCTTGGAGAGCAGGGAGTGCGGCAGGTTCGTCGAGTTCCACTGCTTGCCGTTGAACCGGACGCCCTGCACGTAGATGTTCTTCGCGCTGTTCTTCGGCGCCTTGATGACCAGGTCGTGGCCGTTCTCCAGGTGCACGGTCGCCTTGGTGAACAGCGGGGAGCCTATGGCGTAGTCACCGCTGCCCATGACCAGCGGGTAGAAGCCGAGCGAGGAGAAGAGGTACCAGGCCGCCTGCTCGCCGTTGTCCTCGTCGCCGGTGTAGCCCTGGCCGATCTCGCTGCCGACGTAGAGACGCGAGAGGACCTCGCGGATGTTCTCCTGCGCCTTCCAGGGCTGGCCGGCCGCGTCGTACATGTACAGGGCGTGGTGGGCGGGCTGGTTGGAGTGGGCGTACTGGCCCATCCGCACGTCCTGCGCCTCGGTCATCTCGTGGATGATCCCGCCGTAGGAGCCCGCGAACTCGGAAGAGGCCACCGAGGGTGTGGCGAGGTAGGTGTCGAGCTTGTCCGCCAGGCCCTTCTGACCGCCGTACAGGTCGGCCATGCCCCGGCTGTCCTGCGGGACGGCGAAGGCGTAGCCCCAGCCGTTGGCCTCCGTGTAGTCGTAGCCCCACACCCGCGGGTCGTACTTCGAGGAGTCGACGCGCCAGTTGCCCTTGGCGTCCTTGCCCTGGAAGAAGCCGGCCTTGGAGTCGAACAGCTTCACGTAGTCCTGGGCGCGGTTGAGGAAGTACTGCGCCTCTTCCCTGTAGTGCTTCTGACCCGTCTTCTTGTAGAGGGCCTCGCCCATCTTCGCGATGCCGTAGTCGTCGGTGTAGCCCGCCAGCGCCCACGACATGCCCTCGCCGGTGGCGGTGCTGGTGTAGCCGAGGAAGGGCGAGGTGCTCATGCCCTTGCGGCCCACGTTGGAGGACGGGGGCGCGACGGTGGCGTTCTTGACGGCCGCCTCGTAGGCCGCCTTCGCGTCCATCGGGACGCCCTTGACGTACGCGTCGGCGAACGCCACGTCCGAGGAGGTACCGGTCATCAGGTCGGCGTAGCCGGGGGAGGACCAGCGCGAGGTCCAGCCGCCGTCCTTGTACCCCTGCACGAAGCCGTCGGCCATCTCACCTGCCTGCTTCGGCGTCAGCAGCGAGTACGCCGGCCAGGTGGTGCGGTAGGTGTCCCAGAAGCCGTTGTTGACGTACACCTTGCCGTCGACGATCTTCGCGCCCGTGTGCGTCGGCGTGTCCTCGCTGGTCATCGCCGAGAACGGCGAGGCGTACCGGTCCTTGCCGCCGACCTTCTCGAAGCCCGAGTTCGGGTACAGGTACAGCCGGTACATGCTGGAGTACAGCGTGGTCAGCTGGTCCGGCGTGGCGCCCTGGACCTCGACCTTGCCGAGCAGCTTGTCCCAGGTGCGCTGGGCGCGCTTCTCGACCTGGTCGAAGGAGGTGCCGGCCGGGATCTCCTGGCGCAGGTTGTCCTCGGCCTGGTCGACGCTGACGAGCGAGGTGGCCAGGCGCAGGGTGACGGCGTGGTCCTTGCCGGTGTCGAAGCGCAGGTAGCCCTTGACCCCGGAGGAGGAGCCGTCCTTGACGGGCTTGTCGAAGACGCCGTAGACGAAGAGCCGGGTGGCGCCGGTGGACAGCCCGGACTTCACGTCCGAGTAGCCGGTGACGACGCCGTGCTCCTTGTCCAGGGTCAGGCCCGCCTGGTCGGTGATGTTGTCGAACAGGACGCTCGCTTCGTCACCCGGGTAGGTGAAGCGCAGCGCCGCCGCGTGGTCGGTCGGGGTCATCTCGGCCTTGAGACCGTTCTCGAACCGCACGCCGTAGTAGTAGGGGTGCGCGGTCTCGTTCTCGTGCCGGAAGGGCAGCGCGCGGGCGGTGCGGTCGGTGTCCGGGGTGCCGGACGCAGCCGACGGCATCACCTGGAACGTCTGCCGGTCGCCCATCCAGGGGCTCGGCTCGTGGCTGGCGGCGAAGGCCTGGATGGTGGGCAGGTTCTCGCTGTTGTTCGCACGTGCGTATTCGTACAGCCAGCTCTGCGATCCCGCGTTGGTGACCGGGGTCCAGAAGTTGAAGCCGTGCGGCATCGCGGTCGCGGGGAAGTTGTTGCCGCGCGAGAAGCTGCCGCTGGAGTTGGTGCCGCGGGTGGTCAGCGCGTAGTCGGCCAGGTGGGCCTTGGGGCGCTCGGGCGCGGCCCGCTTGATCGACACGTCGTCCAGCCAGCCGCGGAACTTCGCCGGGCCGCTGGGGGAGTCGTAGGCGAGCAGCACGCGGTCGACGGTCTTGCCGGCCGCGACCGACCCGATCCGCGAGACCACGTTGTTCCACTGGTTCACGTAGAGCGACTTGGACGCGCCCTGTGCCTGCGGGCTCAGCCCGAAGCCGTGCTGGTCGGTGGCGCCGAGGCCGCTCAGGTAGGTGCCGTCGGTGAAGGCGAGGTCCACGGAGACGTTGGTGGCGTCGTAGTCGTGGTCGCCGTCGGCCATCGACGGGAAGAGCCGGTAGGACAGCTGGGTGTCCCGGGTGACCTTCAGGTCGACGTCGAAGATCTTGTTGTACGAGTAGGCGCGGCCCTTGGCGGTGTGCCGGCCCGCGTAGCGCAGCGCGCGCGTGCCCGTGAAGCCCACGCCGGCCTTCGCGGTCGGCGAGCTGTTCGGGCCGCGGTCGGGGACGGTGAGCATGTCCGGCGGTACGGTCCCGCCGTCGTCGCCGGTGGAGAACTGCACATCGGCGAGCTGGAGTATGTTCGAGCCGCCGTTGTTCTTCGTGATCTCCAGCCGGAAGTGCTGGTACTCGGCCGGCGCGGCGAGGTCGTACGTCTTCGTCTGGAACCGCTGGGCGAACGATTCGCCGGAGCGGGTGTCGACGGTCTTCCAGTCCTTGCCGTCGGCGGACGCCTTCAGCGTCCAGTCCTTCGGGTCGCGCTCCGCGTAGTCATTGGCGGACGTGAGGGCGTATCGGGTGATTTTCTGGGGTTTGTCGAAATCGAATTCCACCCAGCCGGTGGATTGGAACGCGAGCCACTTGGTGCCCGGATCGGTGTCGACGAGGTTCTCCTTGACCTCGCCCGAGCCGGTGTTCTCGGCGCTGGCCCTGAGGTCGGTGACGTGGTCGTCCACGTTGCCCGGGATGCCGGTGCTGTAGCCGCCGTCCACGCCCGAGGCGCGCTTGCCGCCGCCCGGCGCGGTGTCGACCGTGCTCACCCAGTCCGGCGCCGGGTCGCCGGACTCGAACGAGGACGCGAACTCCCGGTCGGCCGCCGGGGCCTTGCCGGGCAGGGCGACCGCCGCGCCCTGGGAACCTGCGGCCAACACGAAGGCGGCCGTGACGACGACCGCCGGACCCCATCTGTGCCGTACTCTGCGCTGCATACGAGGGCACCCTCCCTGGTTCTCCAAGCGCCGGACAACGTTGTCAAATTCGGCGCAAGCACCAGTAGGGAGTCAAGTGGCCAGTGATGTCAAGGGTGTTGGGTGCGGCATTCGGGCGTGAAGTCCCGGATATTTCCGTCAAGGGCCCCACAGGGGGTTCATATTTCCGCGAGGTCTCAACTCGGATAAGACCGACAGTGAACCTTGCGTTCGATCTTGCTCCGTCCGCCTGAAGTGGACTATACCTGTCGGCGTCCGTGAAGCCGTTCGACCGGTCGGCGGCGGACCCGGGGGGAGCCGGAAAGGTGGTTCGACGTGCGAAACGCGTCGGCTTCCTTGTTTTCCCAGCGATCCCGGTAGATGACGCACGAAGTACTTATTGCACGACCCAGCTTGGCCTACCGCGGTGCCGGGGAGGATCCGGTTCACCGCCTGAGTCCTGGAGAAGGCGAGGACTTGCGCATGGGATCCACTTCCGCCGAGAACCACGGGGGCCTCGGCCGCCGTTCCCTGATCAAGAGGTCCGCGGCCCTCGGTCTGGTCTCCGTACCCGCGATGAGCTTCCTGTCCGCGTGCGCCAGCGGCGGTGGCGACGGGCAGGACAAGGCCAAGGCGGGCAAGAAGACGGCGAAGAACCCGCTCGGGGTCAACGACACCGCGCAGATGGAATTCGTCCTGTTCGACGGCGGCTTCGGCAGCGAGTACGCGAAGGACGCCACCCAGATCTACCAGAAGGACTTCCCCAAGGCGAAGGTCAAGTTCACCACTACCCAGAAGATCCAGTCCACGCTCCAGCCCCGCTTCAACCAGGGCAACCCGCCGGACCTCATCGACAACTCCGGCGCCGAGCAGATGGACATGGGCGTGCTCGTCGGCAAGAGTCAGCTCGCCGACCTCACCCCGCTGCTGGACGCGCCCTCCTTCGACGACCCGAAGAAGAAGGTCCGCGACACGCTGCGGCCGGGCATCGTCGAGATGGGCCAGTTCGACGGCAAGCCGGTCTGGATCCTCTACTACGCCTACACGGTCTACGGCGTCTGGTACTCCCAGAAGGCGCTGGACTCGCTGGACGAGAAGTACCCCGAGACCTGGGACGAGATGATCAAGGTCTGCACGAAGGCCAAGGCCAAGGGCATGGCCGGCTGGACCTACGCGGGCAAGTACCCGTACTACCTCCCGTTCTCGCTGTACCCGATGATCGGCAAGGTCGGCGGACGCGAGGTCCTGGACGCCATCGACAACCTGGAGCCGAACGCCTGGAAGCACCCGGCCGTCAAGGCCTGTTTCGAGGCGTACTACGAGCTGTACAAGAAGGGTTTCATCCTCCAGGGCACCCCCGGGCTCGACCACATCCAGTCGCAGACCGCGTGGGCCAAGGGCAAGGCGCTGTTCATCCCGAACGGCTCCTGGGTCGAGAACGAGTCCGCGAACGTCATCCCCTCGGACTTCAACCTCGCCGTCTCCGCCCCCACCGGCCTCGACAGCTCCGACAAGATGCCGTTCGGCACGATCTGGGCATCCGGCGGTGAGCCCTTCATCGTCCCGGCCAAGGCCGCGAACACCGAGGGCGGCATGGAGCAGCTGCGCATCATGCTCAGCGAGGCGTCCTCCAAGAACTTCACCGCCAAGGTGAAGTCGCTGACCGCGTACAACGGCGGCACCACCGGCATCGACCTGACGCCCGGTCTCAAGTCCGGCGTCGCCGCGCTGGACAAGGCCGGCTCCAACGTGCTGAACCCGCGCATGCAGGACTGGTACGTGCAGCTGCAGAAGGAGAAGATCGGCGTGGCCGGTCTGGGCGAGATGATGGCCGGCCGCGCCACCCCGGCGGAGACCATCAAGAAGATCCAGGGCTTCGCCGACGAGGCCGCCAAGGACACGTCGATCAAGCACTACAAGCACCAGTGAGGGTTCGTCACCAGGGTCCGCCCGGCAGCCGCCCAGGCCACCGGACGGACCCTGGCGGCACCGTCCGCCCTTCAGATCGGGGTCGCTAGCAATGCAGCACGGCAAGTACCGGTTCATCGTGGGGTTCCTGGTGGTACCCCTGGGGCTGTACGCGCTCTTCGTCATCTGGCCGTTCATCCAGTCCATCTACTACTCGTTCACGGACTGGACCGGCCTGAGCCCCGACTTCAAGATGGTCGGCGTCGACAACTACAAGAGGATGTTCGACGACGAGATCTTCTGGAAGTCGCTGCAGCACAGCCTGCTGTTCGCCCTGGTGCTGCCGGTGGTGACGATCGGACTGGCGCTGTTCTTCTCCTTCATGATCAACGTCGGCGGTCGGCGCAGGAAGGGCGGCCCGGCCATCAGCGGTGTCCGCGGTTCCTCCTTCTACAAGATCGTCTACTTCTTCCCGCAGGTGCTGTCGATCGCCATCGTCGCCCTGCTGTTCGCCTTCGCGTACAACCCGGACAGCGGAGCGATCAACTCCCTGCTGCGCGGGATCGGGCTCGGCAGCCTCCAGCCGCTGTGGCTGGGCGACCCGAACCTCGCCCTGTGGTGCGTGATGGCCGTGCTCGTCTGGTCGACCACCGGCTTCTTCGTGGTCCTCTTCTCGGCCGCCATGGCCTCCATCCCGGCGGACCTGTACGAGGCCGCGCTGCTCGACGGTGCGAGCCGCTTCACCACGTTCTTCCGCATCACCCTGCCGCTGCTGTGGGACACCGTGCAGTCCGGCTGGGTCTACATGGGCATCCTCGCGCTCGGCGCGGAGTCGTTCGCGGTCGTACAGATCATGACGACCGGTCCCGGCGGCCCCGACTACTCGACCACCGTCATGGTCCTGTACGTGTACCAGAAGGCGTTCCGTGACGGTCAGGCCGCCTACGCCACCACGATCGGCGTCGCCCTGCTGGTCGTCACGCTGGCCTTCTCGGCCGTCGTGATGAAGCTGGGCCGGCGCGAGCGGCTGGAGTTCTGATCATGGAAACCACCGAGACCCCCGCCCCCGTGCCGGCCGAGTCCGGCGTCGCCGTCACCAAGACCGGCACCCCGGGCGCGAAGGAGCCCCGGAAGAAGAAGGAGGGCGGTGTCCTCAACGTCTTCTCGCACGGGGTCCTGATCATCTGGGCGATCATGGTCGTCCTGCCGCTCGTGTGGGCGGTGATGACGTCCTTCAAGTCCGACGGCGCGATCTTCAGCTCGCCCTGGGCGCTGCCCGACAAGCTGCACTTCGGCAACTGGTCGCGGGCGTGGAACGACGCGCACATGAGCGACTACTTCCTGAACACCGTCCTGGTGGTGGGAGGCTCGCTCGTCGGCACCCTCGTGCTCGGCTCGATGGCGGCCTACGTACTGGCCCGCTTCGAGTTCCCGGGCAACCGGTTCATCTATTACCTCTTCATCGCCGGAATGAGTTTTCCCGTCATTCTCGCGCTGGTGCCGTTGTTCTATGTCGTGAACAACATGGGGCTGCTGAACACCATCCACGGGCTGATCCTGGTCTACATCGCCTACTCGCTGCCTTTCACGGTGTTCTTCCTGACGGCGTTCTTCCGGTCGCTGCCCAGCTCGGTGGCGGAAGCCGCATTCGTGGACGGCGCCTCGCACACCCGGACCTTCTTCCAGATCATGCTGCCGATGGCGAAGCCCGGCCTGATCAGCGTCGGGATCTTCAATTTCCTGGGGCAGTGGAACCAGTACATCCTGCCGACCGTGCTCAACACGGATCCGGACAAGCGTGTGCTCACGCAGGGTCTGGTCCAGTTGGCTGTCAGCCAGGGCTACAAGGGTGACTGGTCCGGACTCTTCGCCGGCCTGGTGATGGCGATGCTGCCGGTCCTGGCCGCGTACATCGTCTTCCAGCGCCAGGTGGTGCAGGGCCTGACGGCGGGCGCCCTGAAATAGCCTGCCCGGGCCCTGCGGGACCCCGCCGATCCCAGCCGCCCCCGGCCCGCCGGGGGCGGCTTCCGTGTGCCCCCGCACCCCCCGGCGGCGACGGACCGCACACGTCACCGCAGGTCTCCGTGCCGTTTCGTGTACCCGGAAATGGTTCAACCTCTTGACGGGAGGCGACCCGAACGGCTCATCTTAGAGTTCACTTGTTGGACATGGACGGGGCCTCGCCGAAGCGGCCCCGCGCTCAGGAGGTCGTCGTGGAGACTCCAGGGTCGCAGTCGTCACTGCACCGAGCCAACCTGGAGCGGGTCGTACGTGCCGTGCGTCTTGCCGGATCCCTCACCCAGGCGGAGATCGCGCGGACCACGGGTCTGTCCGCGGCGACGGTCTCCAACATCGTGCGGGAGCTGAAGGACGGCGGGACGGTCCAGGTCACGCCCACGTCCGCGGGGGGCCGCCGGGCGCGCAGCGTCTCCCTGAGCGGAGACGCCGGGATCGTGATCGGCGTCGACTTCGGGCACACCCATTTGCGGGTCGCGATCGGGAACCTCGCCCACCAGGTGCTCGCCGAGGAGTCCGAGCCGCTGGACGTGGACGCCTCCGCCGGCGAGGGCTTCGACCGGGCGGAGGAGCTGGTCAACCGCCTGATCGTGGCGACCGGCGTGGACCGCTCCAAGATCGCTGGGGTGGGCCTCGGCGTACCCGGACCGATCGACGTGGAGTCCGGCACGCTGGGCTCCACGGCCATCCTGCCGGGCTGGGGCGGCATCAAGCCCGCCGAGGAGCTGCGGGGGCGCCTCGGCGTGCCCGTGCACGTGGACAACGACGCCAACCTCGGCGCCCTGGGCGAGCTGGTCTGGGGCAGCGGGCGCGGGGTGCGCGACCTGGCGTACATCAAGATCGCCAGCGGTGTGGGCGCCGGCCTGGTGATCGACGGGAAGATCTACCGCGGGCCCGGCGGCACGGCCGGCGAGATCGGGCACATCACGCTCGACGAGTCCGGCCCGGTCTGCCGCTGCGGCAACCGCGGCTGCCTGGAGACCTTCACCGCCGCCCGGTACGTGCTGCCGCTGCTGCGGCCCAGCCACGGCAGCGAACTGACCATGGAGGGCGTCGTCCGGCTGGCGCGCGAGGGGGACCCCGGGTGCCGGCGGGTGATCGCCGACGTGGGCCGGCACGTCGGCAGCGGAGTCGCCAATCTCTGCAACCTCCTCAACCCGAGCCGGGTGGTCCTCGGCGGCGATCTCGCGGAGGCGGGCGAGCTGGTCCTCGGTCCCATCCGGGAGTCGGTGGGCCGCTACGCCATTCCCAGCGCGGCGCGTCAACTCTCCGTGCTCCCCGGGGCACTTGGCGGCCGTGCCGAGGTGCTGGGGGCGCTCGCCCTCGCGCTCAGCGAGATGGGCGATTCCACCCTTTTGGACGGCACTATGACGGTGGCGGCCCCTGCCTTCACTTAGACAACGTATGGCACCGTTGTCATCTCGTTAAGGATTTACTTCTTGACGTCGCACGTGTGGCCGAGTTGACTTCCAGCCACCTCGGCCGCAACGACGCGGCCTCGTCAGGGAGGTTTGAGGAAGTGAACACGCGTATGCGTCGTGCGGCCTTCGCCGTTGCCGCTGGTGCCATGGCCGTCTCGCTCGCCGCCTGTGGCAGTGCCAAGGAGTCCAAGGACAGCGACTCCTCCAAGTCGTCCGCCCCGGCCGCCAACAAGGGAGACGACATCAAGGTCGGTCTCCTGCTGCCGGAGAACAAGACCGCGCGGTACGAGCAGTTCGACAAGCCCTTGATCGAGAAGAAGGTCAAGGAACTGACGAACAACAAGGCCAAGGTCTTCTACAACAACGCCCAGCAGAACGCGAACCTGCAGAGCCAGCAGGTCGACACGATGATCACCAACAAGGTGGACGTGCTCATCGTGGACGCGGTCGACGCCAAGGCCATCAAGAACTCCATCCAGAAGGCCAAGGACCAGGGCATCAAGGTCGTCGCCTACGACCGCCTGGCCGAGGGCCCGATCGACGCCTTCACCACCTTCGACAACGAAGAGGTCGGCAAGGCGCAGGGCGAGGCGCTGCTGAAGGCCATGGGCGCCAAGGCCACCAAGTCGAGCAAGATCGTCATGATCAACGGCTCGGTGACCGACCCGAACGCCGCCCAGTTCAAGAAGGGCGCGCACTCCGCCCTCGACGGCAAGGTGACCATCGCCAAGGAGTACGACACCAAGGAGTGGTCGCCGGACAACGCCAACTCCGAGATGGAGGCGGCCATCTCCGCCATCGGCGCCAAGAACATCGCGGGCGTCTACTCCGCCAACGACGGCATGGCCGGCGGTGCCATCACCGCCCTGAAGGCCGCGGGCGTCAACGTCCCGGTCACCGGCCAGGACGCCGAACTCGCCGGTGTGCAGCGCATCCTCGCGGGTGAGCAGAACATGAGCATCTTCAAGTCCTACCCCACCGAGGCGAACGTCGCCGCCGAGATGGCGGTCGCCCTCGCCAAGGGCACCAGCCTGGACTCCATCGCCAAGACCAAGGTGAACAGCGACAGCGCCAAGAACGTCCCGGCGCTGCTGGTCCCGGTCATCTCCCTGACCAAGGACAACGTCAACCAGACGGTCATCAAGGAGGGCTTCTACACCGCCGCCCAGATCTGCACCGGCAAGTACAAGGCCGACTGCGACAAGTACGGCGTCAAGTAAGCGGCCCGGCCGGGACCGCGCACAGCGGCCCGGGCCCCTCCGCGCACCAGCGGCCCACCCCCCGGCCCGCGTACGGAACAGCCTCGGCAGAGGCCTCCCGCACCGGACCCCCGGCCGCCCCACGGCTCCGCCGGCGCCCCGCGCACCATTCAGCCCCGCAAGCTCGGCGCGGGGCGCCGGACGGAACATCCCCGGGTCGCTCCCGACCCACCCACCCAGAATTCCTGCACAACCTCCCGCCGGGTCAGGCGGCGAAGGAGATGGTTCACGTGTCCGCTACGCCCGTGCTGGCGTTGCGCGGGGTCTCCAAGCGGTTCGGTGCCGTTCAGGCGCTCACCGACGTAGAGCTTGAGGTCCACGCCGGTGAGGTGGTCGCCCTGGTGGGCGACAACGGCGCCGGAAAGTCCACGCTGGTCAAGACGATCGCCGGCGTGCACCCCATCGATGAGGGCGCCATCGAATGGGACGGCAAGCGCGTCCAGATCAACAAGCCGCACGATGCCCAGAGCCTGGGCATCGCGACCGTCTACCAGGACCTCGCGCTGTGCGACAACATCGACGTCGTCGGCAACCTCTACCTGGGCCGCGAACTGAAGCGGTTCGGCGTGCTCGACGAGGTCGAGATGGAGCGCCGCTCGCAGGAACTGCTGCGCACCCTGTCGATCCGCATCCCGAGCGTGCGCATCCCGATCGCCTCGCTCTCCGGCGGCCAGCGCCAGGTCGTGGCCATCGCCCGGTCCATGCTCGGCGAGCCCAAGCTGGTCATCCTGGACGAGCCCACCGCCGCGCTCGGCGTCGAGCAGACCGCGCAGGTGCTCGACCTCGTCGAGCGGCTGCGCGAGCGCGGCCACGCCGTCATCCTCATCAGCCACAACATGGCCGACGTGAAGGCCGTGGCGGACAAGGTCGCCGTCCTGCGCCTGGGCCGCAACAACGGCGTCTTCGAGGTCAGGACGACCTCGCAGGAGGAGATCATCTCCGCCATCACCGGCGCCACCGACAACGCCGTGACCCGCCGTGCGGCGCGCGCGAACGGGGAGGTATCCAAGTGAGCATCGACAAGACCTCCGCCGGTGCGCAGGACGAGCAGGCCGTCGAGGCCCCCGAGGCCGCGGCCGCCGCGGTGACCGCGGTCGACCCGCGCCTGCTGGTGCGCGAGCAGGGCCTCGCGGGCTACGTCGGCGAGTTCAAGCGGAAGATGAAGGCCGGTGAACTGGGCTCGCTCCCGGTCATCCTCGGCCTGATCGTGATCTGCGTCGTCTTCCAGAGCCTCAACTCCCAGTTCCTGTCCGCGCAGAACCTGAGCGACATCACCGTCACCATGGTCGGCACGGGCATGATCTCCGTCGGCATCGTCTTCGTGCTGCTGCTCGGCGAGATCGACCTGTCCGTCGGTTCCGTCAGCGGCGCCGGCAGCGCTCTGGCCGCCGTGCTCGCCGTCAACCAGGGCTGGCCCGAGTGGGCCGCGGTGCTCATCGCCGTCGCCGCCGGCGCGGCCATCGGCGCGGCCCACGGCTTCTTCTTCGCGGTGCTCGGCGCGCCCGCGTTCGCCGTCACCCTGGCCGGCCTGCTGTTCTGGCTCGGCTTCATGCTCAAGATCCTGGGCGAGAACGGCACCATCAACCTCGACAGCGAGGGTCTGATCGGCAAGCTGACCACGTACTTCTTCGCGGACGTGGCCGCCGCCTACGGGCTGGCCCTGATCGTGGTCGTGGTGTTCTTCGTCACCTCCTTCCTGGGCAACCGGCGCCGCGAGGCCGCGGGCATCCCGTCCCGGCCGCTCAGCGACACCGTCCTGCGCACCGTGCTGCTCGCCGTGATCTCCTTCGCCGCCGCCTACATGTACAACCAGTACAAGGGCCTGCCGCTGGCCACGGTGATCTTCCTGGTGTTCCTGATCGGCTCCGACTTCCTGCTGCGCCGTACCGCCTTCGGCCGCAAGATCTTCGCGCTCGGCGGCAGCGTCGAGGCGTCCCGCCGTGCGGGCATCAACGTGACCGCGATCCGGATCTCCGTCTTCGGCATCTCGGGCGGCTTCGCGGCGATCGGCGGCCTCTTCCTGGCCTCCAAGATCGCCTCGGCCAACCAGAGCGCCGGCACCGGTGACCTGCTGATGAACGCCATCGCGGCGGCCGTCATCGGCGGCACGTCCCTCTTCGGCGGCCGCGGCCGCACCTGGAACGCGCTCCTCGGTGTGCTGGTCATCGTCTCGATCCAGTACGGCCTCCAGCTGGAGTCCATCGCCGAGCCGGTGAAGTACATGATCACCGCGGCGGTCCTGCTGGCCACGGTCGTCATCGACTCGGTCACCCGCAAGACCCAGAAGACGGCCGGCCGCGCCTGACCGCGACCGACCCGAACACCTGTGCCCGGCGCCGACGCGGTGCCGGGCACAGCCGTGCGGGGACGGCCGTCGCGGCCGTGCCATGGAAGGGCCCGCGCCGGGGTACAGCCGTTCGCGTGACCTATGACCCACCGCCCGGCCACGGGGCGCCCAGGCGGAACATTAGACTCGACAAGCCCGGCAACAGCTCGATCAGCTCTACTGCAAGGAGGCACGGGTGCCGCTGCTGACCCGCATCAGGGGACCGCGCGATCTGGACCGGCTCAGCATGGAGGAGCTGGACCAGCTGGCGCAGGAGATCCGGACCTTCCTGGTCGACGCCGTGTCCAAGACCGGCGGTCACCTCGGCCCCAACCTCGGTGTGGTGGAGCTGACCATCGCCCTGCACCGGGTCTTCCACTCGCCCAAGGACAAGGTGCTGTGGGACACCGGCCACCAGTCCTACGTGCACAAGCTGCTCACCGGCCGCCAGGACTTCTCGAAGCTGAAGATGAAGGGCGGCCTGTCCGGCTACCCCTCGCAGGGCGAGTCCGAGCACGACGTCATCGAGAACAGCCACGCCTCCACGGTCCTCGGCTGGGCCGACGGCATCGCCAAGGGCAACCAGATCCTCCAGCGCGACGCCCACGTCGCCGCCGTCATCGGCGACGGCGCCCTCACCGGCGGCATGGCCTGGGAGGCGCTGAACAACATCGCCGCCGCCAAGGACCGCCCGCTCGTCATCGTCGTCAACGACAACGAGCGCTCCTACGCGCCCACCATCGGCGGCCTCGCCAACCACCTCGCCACCCTGCGCACCACCGACGGCTACGAGCGCTTCCTCGCCCGCACCCGCGAGGTCCTGGAGCGCACCCCGGTCGTCGGCAGGCCGCTGTACGAGACGCTGCACGGCGCCAAGAAGGGACTGAAGGACTTCATCGCCCCGCAGGGCATGTTCGAGGACCTGGGCCTGAAGTACGTCGGCCCGATCGACGGCCACGACATCGAGGCACTGGAGTCCGCGCTCACCCGCGCCAAGCGCTTCGGCGGCCCGGTCATCGTGCACTGCCTCACCGAGAAGGGCCGCGGCTACCAGCCCGCGCTCCAGGACGAGGCCGACCGCTTCCACGCCGTCGGCAAGATCCACCCGGACACCGGGCTGCCGATCGCCGCCTCCGGTGCCGACTGGACCTCCGTCTTCGGCGAGGAGATGGTGAAGCTCGGCAAGGAGCGCGAGGACATCGTCGCCATCACCGCGGCCATGCTCCAGCCGGTCGGCCTGGACAAGTTCGCCAAGGCCTTCCCCGACCGGGTCTACGACGTCGGCATCGCCGAGCAGCACGGTGCCGTCTCCGCGGCCGGCCTCGCCCACGCCGGCGTGCACCCCGTCTTCGCCGTGTACGCCACCTTTCTCAACCGCGCCTTCGACCAGGTGCTGATGGACGTCGCCCTGCACAAGTGCGGTGTCACCTTCGTCCTGGACCGGGCCGGTGTCACCGGCACCGACGGCGCCTCCCACAACGGCATGTGGGACATGTCGATCCTCCAGGTCGTGCCGGGCCTCAGGCTGGCCGCCCCGCGCGATGCCGACCAGGTCCGCGCCCAGCTGCGCGAGGCCGTACAGGTCGACGACGCGCCCACCGTGGTCCGCTTCTCCAAGGGCGCCGTCGGCCCCGCCGTACCGGCCGTGGGCCGCGTCGGCGGCATGGACGTGCTGCGCGAGCCCGGCACCGACACCCCGGACGTCCTCCTCGTCTCCGTCGGCGCGCTCGCCCCGATGTGCCTGGAGATCGCGGCCCTCCTGGACAAACAGGGCATCTCCACGACCGTGGTCGACCCGCGCTGGGTCAAGCCCGTCGACGAGGCCATGGCCCCGCTGGCAGAACGGCACCGCGTGGTCGTCACCGTCGAGGACAACTCCCGCGTCGGCGGTGTCGGCTCGACCGTCGCCCAGGCGCTGCGCGACGCCGGCGTGGACGTGCCGCTGCGCGACTTCGGCATCCCGCCGCGCTTCCTCGACCACGCCTCGCGTGCCGAGGTCATGGCGGAGATCGGCCTGACCGCGCCCGACATCGCCCGTCAGGTGACCGGCCTCGTCTCGCAGCTGGACGGCCGCTTCTCCCGGACGGCCGCCGAGGTGGACGCGGCGGTGCAGCCCGCGCGCGACTGAACCGGCCGGCCCCCGGGCCCACGTCCGGAAAGGACCGGTTCCGCCCCCTCCTACGGGTGGCGGAACCGGTCCTTCTGCGTGAACCTGCCAGTGCCGGGGCATACGCGTCCCCAGCCCTCTCGATCACGTCGAGCCAGGTCGAGGCGACAAGCGTGGGAGGTAGGCCCGTGAGCAATTCGCTGTTCAGGACGAAGAACGTCGAGCAGTCGATCAAGGACACCGAGGAACCCGAGCACGCGCTGCGGAAGTCCCTGTCCGCCCTCGACCTGACCGTCTTCGGCGTCGGCGTCATCATCGGCACCGGCATCTTCGTCCTCACCGGCACGGCCGCCAGGAACACCGCGGGCCCCGCCGTGGCGCTCTCCTTCGTCGTCGCCGGCGTGGTCTGCGCCCTCGCCGCGCTCTGCTACGCCGAGTTCGCCTCCGCCGTGCCGGTCGCCGGATCGGCGTACACCTTCTCCTACGCCTCGCTCGGCGAGTTCCCCGCCTGGATCATCGGCTGGGACCTGGTCCTGGAACTCGCCCTCGGCACGGCGGTGGTGTCCGTCGGCTGGTCCGGCTACATCCACTCGCTGCTCGACAACGCGGGCTGGCACCTGCCCGCGTACCTCGGCGGCCGGGACGGCGCCTCCGGGTTCGGCTTCGACATCCTGGCCGCCGCGCTGGTCCTGGTCCTCACCGCCATCCTCGTCGTCGGCATGAAGCTCTCCGCACGGGTCACCACCGTGGTCGTCGCCGTCAAGGTGGCCGTCGTGCTCGTCGTGATCATCGCGGGCGCGTTCTTCGTCAAGGGCGCCAACTACCACCCGTTCGTCCCGAAACCGCAGCCGGTGCCCGCCGGCAGCAGCCTCAAGGCCCCGCTCATCCAGCTCATGGTCGGCTGGGCGCCCTCGAACTTCGGCCTCATGGGCATCTTCACCGCCGCCTCCGTCGTCTTCTTCGCCTTCATCGGCTTCGACGTCGTCGCCACGGCCGCCGAGGAGACCCGCAACCCCCAGCGCGACGTGCCGCGCGGCATCCTCGGCTCCCTGATCATCTGCACCGCGCTGTACGTAGGCGTGTCGATCGTCGTGACCGGCATGCAGAAGTACAACCTGCTGTCCGTGGACGCGCCGCTCGCCGACGCGTTCAAGTCCACCGGCCACCCCTGGTTCGCCGGCCTGATCAGCTTCGGCGCCGCCGTAGGCCTGACCACGGTGTGCATGATCCTGCTCCTGGGCCAGGCCCGGGTGTTCTTCGCGATGAGCCGCGACGGACTGCTGCCCCGCTTCTTCTCGCACACCCACCCGCGCTTCCGCACCCCCTACCGCCCGACGATCCTGCTCGGCGTCGTCATCGCCGTCGTGGCGGGCTTCACCAGCCTGAGCGTCCTGGCCGAACTGGTGAACATCGGCACGCTCTTCGCCTTCGTCGTCGTCGCGATCAGCGTGATCATCCTGCGCAACACCCGCCCCGACCTGCCCCGCGCCTTCCGCACCCCCTGGGTGCCGGTCGTCCCCGTCCTCTCGGTCTGCGCCTCCCTGTGGCTGATGCTCAACCTGCCCGCCGAGACCTGGGTCCGGTTCGCCATCTGGATGGCGATCGGCTTCGTCGTCTACTTCCTCTACGGCCGCTCCCACAGCCGCCTGGCGCAGCGGGAGAAGGCCGCCGCGGCCGACGGGGCGGCTACGCCGCCGGGCAGCGCCGTGTGACCGACCGGGCCCGGATTCCGCACGGCCCGCCCCGGCGCAGCGGCGCCGTGCCGCCGCCGGGCGCGGTGACGGCGCGCCGCGGGGGCTCAGTCGCGTACGGAGCGCGGGCCCGTGACCTCCGCGCCCAGCGCTGTGACGCGCCGGCGCAGCTCACGGTCGGCCGTGACGACCACGACGGGACGTTGGTCGGCCCGCGCCACGAGTTCGACGACGAGGTCGTCCCCGCTGCCGGGCGCGGCCTCGACGCGTACGCCGGTCACGGCGGCCACGTGGCGGGCCGCGCCCTCGACCACCAGCACGATCTCCGCCCGCTGGGCGACCCGCGGCACCCCGGCCGCCGCCAGCCGGTCCCGCAGCCGCTCGGCGGCCCCCTTCCGGTCCCGCCACCAGCCGTCGGGCACCGACCCGACGACGTTGGCACCGTCGACGATCACCAGCAGGGGAGGGGTCTGATCCATGGGGCCAGGGTCGCACGGCGGGCGGCCCGCGCCGGCGGGGCGGTTCGGGCGGGCCGCAGGATCCACTGCCGGCCCCGCCCGGGTACAGCCGCGGATCGCCCTCGTTCCGTCACCGCGAGGAGGTCGGGCCGCCCGTCGCCGGTGAGGTCTTCCGGCATCCGCGATCCGGGACGGGGCTCGGCGCGGGCGGCACCGCGCAGCGGCTTGTGGCCGGACAGTCCCGGATCCACGGCGTGGGCGCGGACGCCGTGGAAGGCGCCCGCCGTGCGGGAGAGATGGCCGGACTGTTCCGGTGCCCCGGCGATGTCCACGGTCGGCTCGCCCGAGCGGCACCCGTCGGCGGCGCGGGCCAGGCGGTCGGCGGGGAGGCAGTCCCGGTCGTCCTCGTCGGCCTCGGCGAAGCGCCCGGTGCCGGGCAGAGCGGCCCGGACGGGGTCGAGCGCCGCGTACCGCGGGCCGGCGTCGAGGACACCGCCCGGGCCGACCGGCAGGCCACGGGCCCACCGGTCGACGCGGGCGAGTGCCTGGGACGAGCCGTTGTCCGGCTGGATGTACTGCGCGAGGTGCGTGGTGCCGACCGGTGTCGTACGCCCGCCCGTCCACCGGTCCCTTCGCGGACAGGACCGCCCGTCGCTCCTGTCCGGCCGGGACCGTCAGGTCGGCCGCGTACCGCTCCACGGAGCCGGTGCAGCCCAAAGCGCGCGGATGCCTGCCGTGGCCGGGTCGGCGTCGTCCGCGAGGGTGGACCCACCTGCGAACGCGGCGAGCACGCTGCCGGGCCACTCCGGCGTGCGGGCCCGCCGGTGCTCGTCGGCCCTCGTGAAACCCGCCTGGGCCGAGGCCACTTGACGTGGCATCGTGTCTGCCTGCCGACGGAGGAGGAGCGGGCTAGGCCTCCCCGTCGCCGCCGGGGGAGGAGCGGGCTCGGCCTGCCCGTCGCCGCCGGGGGAGGAGCGGGCTCGGCCTGCCCGTCGCCGCCGGGGGAGGAGCGGGCTCGGCCTGCCCGTCGCCGCCGGGGGTCAGCCCCCGGTCGCCGGGGACTTCTTGGCCGACGCCGGGATCTTGCTGTCCGAGCGGAGCGCCTTCCACAGCTGCGAGTCCTGCGGCTCGGCGGGCACCACCCGGTTGGGGTCGATCTTGTCGTACGCCACCGGCAGCATGATGGTTTCCATGGTGGAAGGGTCGACGCCCTTCAGGCTGCGGCTGAAATCGGCGAGCTTCGTCAGCGAGGCCAGGTCGGAGTCGGTGGTGAGGGCGGCCGTGAGCTTGTCGGCGATCTTGTAGGTCTTGGTGGGGCTGCCCAGCAGGTCCTGCTTCTTGACCTCGCTCAGCAGGGCCAGCATGAACTGCTGCTGCAGGCCGATGCGGCCGAGGTCGCTGCCGTCGCCGATGCCGTGCCGGGTGCGGACGAACTGGAGTGCCTGCGTGCCGTCCAGCCGATGGGTGCCGGCGGGCAGGTCCAGGCCGCTGGAGGAGTCGTGGATGTCCTTGTCGGTGGTGACCGTCACCCCGCCTATCGCGTCCACCAGCCCCTTGAAGCCGGCGAAGTCGATCTCCATGTAGTGGTCCATCCGGATGCCGGACATCTTCTCCACGGTCTTGACCACGCAGGCCGGACCGACCTGGGAGTAGATGGAGTTGAACATCACACGCTTCGCGGAGGCCACCGTCGTGCCGTCGGCCTTCGTGCACTCGGGCCGGGTGACCAGCGTGTCCCGGGGAATGCTGATGCCGACCGCCTTGGTGCGGCCCTCGGGTATGTGCATCACCAGCGCGGTGTCGGAGCGGGCGCCGGAGACGTGGCCGGTGTTCAGGCCCGCGTTGGCGCCGGCCCGCGAGTCGGAGCCGAGGATCAGGACGTTCTGGCCGGAGGTGGGCAGTTTCTGCGGCCGGTCGTCACCGAGGGCCTTGTCGATGTCGACCCCCTGGATGTTGCCGTTGAGGTCGCTGTAGAGCCAGTAGCCGGTGCCGCCGAGGGCCACGACGAGCACGCCCAGGGCGATGAGGACGTTCCTGCCGCGGTGCCTGCGCTTGGAACGGTCACGGTCTCTGCCGCCGCGGCGCCGGGACGGCGCCTCGGGGTCGCGGTGCTGGGGCGTCGAGACATGGCTCATCCTGGTTCGAGTCCTCGTCGGTCATGGCCCCGCAGGGCACTGGCGTGTGGCTGGGACTCGGGTGGGGGGAGCTACCGGTCCGTACTTTGCACGATCGATGCCGCACTATAGGCCAGAGGTGACTGATCCTGTATGGAATAGGGCGCATTTGTAAACGTCCAGGCAACAAATAGTATGCGGATCGCGCACATGACGGATCACGGATGGGGAAGGGCGTAGCAGGACCATGCGGGTCGGAACCGTGCGTGACCACGGACGAGGGGAACAGGGGGCCGGGGGCCGGGGGCCGGGGCAGGTGTCCGGCCGGTCTCCCGAAGTACGGTCGGGGCCCTGGCTGTTGCCCGGTCACGACGGCCGCCTCCTGGTCTACGCGCTGGTGGACCAGGCCGTTCTGCGCTGGACGCAAGGACGCCCCGGCGACCCGGAATGGCTGGGGCCGGACGTCGTGCCCGCACCGGACGTCACCCGGCTCGTGGTGGCCCAGGGCGGCAATCGCTACGCGCACCTGCTGGGCCGCCGGGTACGCGAGGGCCATGACGGCCGCCTCGCCGTCGACTTCGTCTACGCCATCCAGTACCAGGCGGGCCGGCCGATGAGCGAGTGGCGGGAGGTCGGCAGTCCGCAGACCGCGAAGTCGCAGCAACTGCCCGGCGTACCGGCCGCCGCGGTGGACACGGCGGGCGCGCTGCACGTCTTCGCTCCCACGGCCGACGGCCGCATCGCACTGCGGCGCGAGGACGCCAACGGGCGCTGGGAGCGGTGGCTGGACCTGGGAGCGAGCGCCGCCCTGGACACTCCCGCCGCCGCGGTCGCTTCCACCGGCCGCGTCGAACTCCTGGCACCCGGGCGGGCCGGGCTCATGACGTGGTGTCAGGGCGCGCCGGGCGCGGCGCCGGAGCGCGGCCAGGACTTTCCGGTGGCCGCGCTGCCCGGGTCCGTGACCGGGCTGGAGACGTCGGCGGGCCGGATCACCTGGTACCTCACGGACGTGCACAACGGGGGCATCGTCGCCGTACGCGCCGGTGAGTGGCCCGTACCCCTGGGCGGCGACCCGGGCGACGGGCGCCACGCGGCGCTGGCGACCCTGCTGGACGGGCATCCGTGCACGGTCCTGGCCCACCGTGCCGCGGACGGCGGGGTCGTGCTCGGTGTCTGCCCCGCCGAGGACGAACGCGGCGGGGTGTGGTGGACCGAGACGGGCGTCGCCTGCCTGGGAGATCCCGCGCTGGCCCGGGACGCCCAGGGACGCGTCGTGGTGCTCGTCGTGACCACGGACGGTGAACTCGCGCTGGCCCGGCAGACCGGCGATCCGGGACTGGTCCTGGGCGACTGGATCCGCATATGAGCGTGCCGGGGCGGACTCCGGTGCCGAGGGGAGTGAAGGCGTGACCCGCAGGCCCGAGCGTGCGCAGGCGGCCGTCGAGGAGGCCGGGAGGGCGGGCGCGTACACGGTCGCCGTCGTCGTCGCGGAACCCGGGGACGCGGTGCCGCTGCTCGCACTGCAACCCCCGGGCGCCGAAGTGGCGGTGGTAAGCCTGCGGGGCGGGGAGAAAGACGCCCGTACGGCGCTGGACCGCGCCCTCGCCTCGGCCGAGGACCGTGGCTGTCGTCTCCTCGGCGGCGTCAGGGTGGTGCGGGGGGAGGGTGCGCAGGCGTTTCCCGCCCTGCTCGACGAGTTGCGGGCCGTGGCCCCGGACCGGGTGCACACACTGGACCCGGACCCCGTGCACACCGCCTTCGACCAGGAGAGCGGCGAGCCGTCGTACGGCGTTCCGGCCGCACACGCCGTCGCTGCCGCACAGGCCCTCGCCGCGGCGCGGACCCTGCAGCGGGAGACCGGGCGGCCGGTGTCCGTCGACTGCCACCGCGAGCGCGCCGACCCCCGGCTGGGCGCCGCCGCCTGCCGGCGTCATCCGGCGCCGGCGAACTGGCTGTGGGCGGGCTTCGACGGGCGCCTGAGCGCGTTCGTCCCGACGGCCGCCGGCGTCGTGCGCCGCTTCCAGCGGGTGCCGGGCGGCGGCTGGAGCGGCCCGGAAGCCGTGGAGGGCGCGGACGTCGTGCCGGGACTGCTGGTGGTGCCCGATCCGGCCGGACTGCCGCACCTGTTCACGCTGGCGAGGACCGTCCGCGCCGACGGCGCGGTGGACGTCGACGTCGTCCACGCGGCCCAGTACCGTACGTCCGACCCGCCGACCCCCTGGGAGTCGCTGGGCGGCCCGAACGCGGGTGCCTGGCGCAAGGGGCGCGAAGTCGGCTTTCCCGCGGCGGCGTTCGACGCCGCCGGCAACCTCTTCGTCTTCGTGCGCAACTTCGGGCACAGCATCAGCTACCGCTGCCGGACGGCCGACGGCGGGCTCACCCCGTGGCGGCACCTGGGCGGAGCCCGGGTCGCCGACGAACTCGTCGCCGTGTCCACTCCGTACGGCGGAGTCGAGGTGTACGGGCGGGCGCGGGACGCGGCGGGAGTGGTCCGCCGGTACCTGGGGCCGGACGGTGAGTGGGCCGAGGACCGCACACCGCCGTTCGCCCCTCGGCCCGGCTCCCTGGCTCCGGGGGCCGAGCCCGGCGCCGTGCTCTTTCGCGACCTGCGGACCGGCGAGGCCTGCGTCTGGCGTTCGGGCGGGGCCCACCCGCTGCCGCTCGGTGACGCCGACGGGACGGGCCCGGTGGCAGCGGTCGCGGGGGTGCACCTGGACGGCTGGCCGTACACGGTCCTGGCCCGCGGCGGTGCGGACGGGCGGTGCGCCGTGGGGGCGCACCCGGTGGGCAGGCCCGACGCGGGGGTGTGGTGGCAGGACTTGTGGCCGAACTCCTACGGGGCGCCGGCCGCGGCGGTGAGCCGCAGGGGGCTGCTCGCCGTCGCGACGCCGGCGCCCGGGGGAGGTCTGCTGGTGGCCGAGCACCGGGCGGGAGCGGGCGGCCTGGGGTTCAGTGCGCCAAAACTGGTCTGAAACAACCGATTGACTGTCCGAAAGAGTGCACAGTTTCCGAAATGCGAAACTAACAAAAGGTTGTAACGAAAATTTGTGATCAAAGTCGCTGTTAGGGCCAGGTAAGATTTGGTCGACAGGTAGTTGAAGCGTTGGTTAAAGTTCAGGCCGCTCATGTGATGGTCCTGTGCAACGGGCGGGCCCCTCACGGGCTCCCTGGGGCAGGCGCGGTGCCGCGGGGCACTCCGTCCTGTCTCGTTCCTGTCTGAGGGGTTATGGCCAAGCTGTCGCTGCGGGCTGTCCAAAAACTGACCTGCAAGAAGCGCGATGCCTGGTGGACCGTCTTCCTGGTCGATCCCGTGGCGACCAGGATGCTCCTCGTGGTGGCCCGCTTCAGGTTCATCACGCCCAACCGGGTCACCTGGGCCGCCCTGTTCATCGGCCTCGGCTCCGCCGGCTTCTTCCTGAAGGGCGACCAGAAGTCCCTGCTCATCGGTGCCCTGCTGTACCACCTGAGCTTCATCCTCGACTGCATCGACGGAAAGCTCGCCCGGCTCAAGGGCAACGGCACGGTGTTCGGTGGCTGGCTCGACTACGTCTTCGACCGCATCCGCGTGCTGTTCTGCGCACTGGCCCTGATGGGCGGCCAGTTCCTGCGCACCGACGACGAGCGCTTCCTCCTGGCCGCCCTGGGGGTGGTCTTCCTCGACATGCTGCGCTACGTCGACGCGCTGCAGGTCTACAAGATGCGCATGTCGATGCGGACGAAGATCGAGAAGGTCACCCAGGAGCGTGCGGAGGCGGAGCGCGCCGAGCAGGCCTTCCGGGCCGAGGGCTCGCCCCTGGTCTTCATGGAGGACCTGCTGCGCGAGAACCCCGGCTCCACCGCCGAATCCCTGCGCGCCGAGGCCGGAGCGGCCAACGTGGTCGACCTGCACGAGCAGTTCCGCGGCCAGTTCCCCTGGTACACCCGGATCCGGCGGGCCATGCTGCGCACCCGTATCCGACCGCACCTCATCAGCGGCATCGAGTTCCAGATGTTCATCTTCATCATCGGCCCGCTCATCGGCCGGATCCTGTGGACCACCGCGGTCTCGGCCGCCCTCCTGCTCCTGTTCGAACTGGTCATCATGTACAAGTTCTGGCTCTCCACCCGGGACTTCACCCGCGTCATGGAGGAACTGAGCCCGGCGCCGGCCTCGGCCGGAACCATCGCCGAGCACCTGCACCGGGGCCGCCACCGCCAGCGCCGTGCCGCCCAGGCCCTGCTCGCCGACGAGCGCTTCCAGGCACCCGAGCCGGACGACGACCCCGGCTTCAAGCCCTACCCCCAGCCGCAGCCGGTGTTCACCGAGACCATGCCCCTGCGCCAGGTCCGGATCGACTGGTCCGACCAGGAGGGGCACTGGAGATGACCATGCCGCCCGGCACCGACGCCCATGGCGCCCTCGTCCCGCACCCGGCCGCCCCCGGGTACGGCGACACCGCTGCCCACGCCGACCCGGCCGCGTACACCGTCACGGTCGTGATCGCCGCCTACAACGCGAGTGCCACCTTGGACCGGGCCCTGCGCTCGGTCCTGAACCAGACGCACCGCAACCTGGACGTGCTCGTCGTGGACGACGCCTCCACCGACGGCACCCTCGCCCTCGCCCAGGGCTACTCCGACAAGGACGGACGCGTACGGGTCGTCCCCCGCCCGCAGAACAGCGGTGGCGTCGGGGCGCCCCGCAACAACGGTATCGAGTACGCCCTCGGGCAGTACCTGATGTTCCTCGACGCCGACGACGAACTGCCCCACAAGGCCTGCGAGGTGCTCCTCGCCTCCGCCCTCGCCACCGGCGCCGAGATCACGGCGGGCCGGGCCCTGAGGGTGAACCTCGGCAAGGACGAGACGACGGTCTGGCAGCCGCAGCTGTACGGCAGCGACCGCACGATCCGGGGCGGCCTCACCGCGGCGCCCGAACTCTTCGACGATCCGATCGCCGCGGCCAAGCTGTACCGCGTCGACTTCCTGCACCACCACGGCATCCGCTTCCCCGAGGGCGTCTACTTCGAGGACACGTACTTCTCCACGGTCGCGGGCCTGTGCGCCCGGACCGTCACCCTGCTCGCCGCCCCCGTGTACCGCTGGATGTGGGAGCGGGACACGGACACGCCGTCCATCACCAACCGGCGCGGCGAACTGCGCAGCATCCGCGACCGGGTGCTGGTCCACCAGTGGGCCGACGACTACCTCGTCCGCCACGGTGCGCAGCAGCTCGTCGCGCACAAGGCGGCCAAGTTCCTCTCGCACGACCTCAGGCTCTACACCCCCGAACTGCGCGCCGGTGACGACGCCTTCCGGGAGGGCTTCGTCCGCACGACCGGCCCGTACCTGCGTTCGCTTCCAGCCGAGGCCTACGACCTGTGCGGGCCCCTGGAGCGGGTGCGGGCCTACGGGCTGATGCACGGCAGGGTCGACGTGGCGCTGTCCGTGGCCGACTACACGCAGCGGCGCAGCGTCCTCAGTTCCGACCTGGTGGAACGCGACGGCAAGGTGTACTGGTCCGCCTCGCTGCTCGGCCGCCCCGACGCCGACCGCTTCCTCGACGTCACCGAGCTCGACCTGGTCGGCACCCCACTGGCCGACGCCCGCCTGTTCAACCAGGCCACCCGGGTGGAGATCCAGGGCGGCGCCCTGCACGTCACCGGGTACATCCGCAACCAGTTCGGCCGGGCGCGGCCCAAGGACAAGGTGGAACTCACCGCCGTACTGCGCCGCCGCAGCCCCCGGACCGACCACACGTTCAAGGTCACCGGGGTGGAGATCGACGAGGAGTTCATCCGCTACCACACCACCGTCGACCTGGACGCGACGCTCGGCAAGGCCGCCCGGCCGGCCGTGTGGAACCTCTTCCTGCAGCTACGGCACGCCGGACAGCGTGCGACCACCACCGTCTGCGTGCGCGACCTCGACCTCGGACGCGAGCGTTACACCGGCGGCTCGGTGCCGTACGAGATCTACGAGACGGTCAGCGGCAACCTCGCGCTGCGCGAGGAGACCAGCGAGCAGCGCGAGGAGACCGATCCCCGCGGCACCCCCTGGCTGTGGTGGGCGAACCGGCAACTGCCGGAGTCCGTCTCCCCCTCGGAGAACTACGGCGCAGCCGTCGTCGTGCACTGCCACAACGACGAGTACAACCTCTACGAGTTCCTCAGCTCACTGGCCGCCCAGCGGGATTTCGAACGCCTCCAGGTCGTCCTCGTCGACGACGGTTCGACCGACTCGACGCCCGCACGGCTCGCCTCCTTCGCCGCACGGTACGCGAACACCACGGTCGTCACCCAGGTCGCCATGGGCATGAGGGCCGCCTTCGACCACGGTCTGCGCCATGTGAGCGCCCCCTACGTCATGTTCGCCCGAGCACGGGACATCCTCGGCCAGGACAGCGTCAGTCACCTGCTGCGCGCCGCCCGTGGCGCCGAGGCGGACGTGGCCGTGGGCGACAGCGACAACTTCCCCGGACCACGCCGGGACACCGACGCCCCGTGGAAGCGGTACTTCGGCAAGCAGGCCGCCGCGGTGACCCGTCTGGCGGACGCCCCGTACCTGGTCTTCTCCACCGGCCTGGGCGCGAAGCTGCTGAGGACCCGGCTGGTGCGCGAGCAGCGGCTGCGCTGCGGCGGCGGGCCGGGCTACGAGGACGCCTGGCTGGCCGTGCCCGCGCTGCTGCACGCGCGCCACGTCACCGTCGCCGAGCAGGCCACCGCCTACGAACGCGACCAGGAACACGGCGACTCGCTGTTCGACCTGCCGTGGAACGACGCCGTCAAGGCGCAGGAACTGGCGCGGCTGTGCCGGCACCTCCTCGGGCGCGCTGAGAAGTTCGACCCGCGCACCGCGCGCCTGGCCCAGCGGTTCGTGGTGCGCACCTTCCAGCCCTACCTGCGCAACCTGCACCGCATCATGAGCCGGTCCGAGCTGGCCGGTGTCTTCCCCACCCTGCACGACGTCTACCTGCGCATCCCGGACGACCTGATCCTGCAGTACGCCGTGGCCCCGATGTCCCGGCTGCAGCACCACGCCGTGCGGACCGGGAACTTCGACCTGTTCTGCGAGCCGCACCAGGCCCCGGAGTACCGGCCCTGTCTGCACATCGACGACACCGGGCTGTACCGGAGGCTGGCCACCGACCGGGTCGACACCTCGCTGCTGCGCGTGGACCGGCACAAGACGGTGCTGGAGACCTGCCACATCGACGCCGGCCGGGTCACCTTCGAGGGCCTGCTGGTGCTGTCCGGTGTGGACATCAGCCATGTCCTCACCAACCGGATCGAACTCGTCCTCACCGACGGCCGCACCGAGCGCGCCCTGGCCGTCGAGCAGGTCTACCGGCGCGACCGCTGGCGCACCCGCGGGGAACGGGACTGGTACTCCGGCTGGCGTGCCGTCGCCCGTCCGGAGGACTTCGCCGGGCTGAACAACCGCGACCTCACCCTCGTGCTGCGCGTCCACGACGGCGACCGGCACCTGGACAACCCGGTCGACGCGCGTCAGATGCTGCACCGCTTCAAGGGTGTGCACCGCGCGGGCCGGGCCACCGTGATCCTCGCCCTCGACGAGGACGAGCGGATCACGATACGCAGGGTGGCGGGGCTCCTGCCCCGTACCACCCACAGGACGAAGCGGTTCTTCGGCGCGCTGCGGTCCGCGCTCCCCGGCCGCCCCGGCTGGCGCACCCGGCTGCTGTACTGGCTGTACCACCTCTGGCTGCGGCGCAAGGACATCTGGATCATCGGCGAGCGGGAAGACACCGCACAGGACAACTCCTACCACCTGTTCAAGTGGATCCGGCAGAACGAGCCGAAGCGCCGGGTCTACTACGCCATCAACGGTGACGCCGCGGACCGGGCCAAAGTCGCCCCGCACGGCCGGGTCCTGGACCGCCTGTCCTGGAAGTACCGGGTGTACCTGCTGCACGCCACCAGGCTCGTCAACGCCTACGACCTGGAGGCCTACCTCGGCTTCCCCGGCCTGTCCAAGCGCGCGTTCCTCACCGGGTACGGCGACCTGCTGCGCTACAAGCGGGTGTTCCTGCAGCACGGCGTGGTCTACAACGACGTCGTGCGTTCCATCCACGCGCAGGTCACCAACGTCGACATGGTCCTCACCACCGGCCGCAGCGAGCGCGCGTACTACGCCGAACACTGCGGCTACGGCTACGAGCGGGTCGCGGCCACCGGCCTGCCGCGCTTCGACGCCCTGGAGCCGGTGCGGGGCCGCCGGCGCATCCTCGTCATGCCCACCTGGCGGCGCGAGATCGTCGCCCCGTCGTACAACAAGGCGGCCAAGCCGGAGATCCCGTTCGCGGCCTCGGAGTACTACCGCTTCTTCTCCGCGCTGCTGCGCGACGAGCGACTGCTCAAGGCGCTCCAGTACTACGACGTGGAACTGGAGTTCATGCCGCACTACGAGATCCGGCCCTACCTCAAGCACTTCCGCATCGACCACCCCTCCATCACGGTCTCCACCACGGGACGCGACGTGCAGCTCGCGATGCGCGAGTGCTCGATGCTCGTGACCGACTACTCCTCGGTCTTCTTCGACGTCGCCTACATGGGCAAGCCGATCGTCTACACCAACTTCGACGACGAGACCTTCTACAACAAGCACTACAAGCGCGGCTACTTCGACCTGGCGCGCGACGGCTTCGGCCCCGCCTGCGCCACGGTCGACCACGCGGTGGACGAGATCGTCGCCAATATGGAACGCGACTTCCAGGTCGAGCCGCGCTACCGCAAGCGCGCCGAGGAGTTCTTCGTGCTGCGCGACACCCGCAACTGCGAGCGCGCGTTCCAGGTGATCGACAGCATGGACGCCACCGTGGCAGGCGACCCGGGCCCACCGCCCGGTCCGCTCGTGATGGGGCGTCCGGGGGACGACCAGGGGCCGGGGGGCCGATGACGTCCCGCGCCAGGATCTTCCTCGCCGGCGACTCCACGGTGGCCGGCCGGCCCCGCAGCATGGCGCCCATGGCCGGCTGGGGACAGGCGCTGCCGCTCTTCCTGCGCCACACCGAGGTGGTCAACGCCGCCCGCCCCGGGGCCAGTTCGCGCAGTTTCCTGGAGCGTGGACGACTGTCCTGGATCCTGCGGAACATCGCCGGGGACGATCTGCTGCTGGTCTCCTTCGGCCTGATCGACATGAAGCGGGCCGAGGGCCGTTTCACCGAGCCCTTCCACGGCTACCAGCACTTCCTGCGCCGGTACGTCCTCGGCGCCCGAGCCCGCGGCGCCCACCCCGTCTTCGTCACCTCCCACGAGCGCCGGGTCTTCGACCGGCACGGCAACATGGGCCGACCGCTCGGCCTGTATCCCGAGGCCATGCGGGAACTGGCCGCGGCCCTGTCCGTGCCCCTCGTGGACCTCAACGAGTGGAGCATCGCCCAGTGGCGCCGCCAGGGCCCGGAGGGCACCCGCGCCCTCTTCCTCCACCTGAGGCCCGGCGAGCATCCCAACTACCCCCGCGGCGTGGCCGACAACACGCACCTGCGTGGCCGCGGGGCGGTGGAGTGCGCCCGGTTCGTGGCCCGTGAGATGTGCTCCAAGGGCCTTCTCGCACCCGAGTACTTCCGCGATCTCGACACACGTGTCGCGGAGATGGCCGTGGCCTTCGCCGACGACCGCGTGGTCGAGCGCCTCACCAGGTCACGGGTGGGCCCGACACACGAGACAGAGATGGTTCCCTCATGAACGACTGGTACCCGATCGCCCGCACCTGGGTCGCCCACCCTCAGTCACCGCAGATCGGCGGCGCGCTGGAGCTGTACGCCGACGCCGACCCGTCGGTGCCGGTCGCGCCCGGTCAGGCGATCACGCTCACCCTGGCCGTCACGCCCACGGGAGGCGCGTACCGGACGTACGGCTATCTGCTCGACGACTTCCTCGGCCAGGCGGCGCGCATGGTCCGCCACCGCGGCATGAGCCACCTGGCCAACGGCCGCTACGCCACCTACGCCAGCGACGCCGAACCGCGCACCGTCACCTGCCTGCTCAAGATCAAGGACGACGCGCAGGAGGGCGCGGTGCTGCTGCCCCGGGTGGTCGTCGGCCTGGTGCCCACCCAGGGCGACCGGCTGATCTCGTCCGCGGCGATCTCGGACGCGGGTTTCCGGGTGCGGCGGCACTGGCTGCCGGGCCAGAGCCTCAACGTGCACCCCGGCGGGCAGGCCGCGCTGCCCGCGGGCCACACCCAGGCGCCCGGACTGCGCTTCATGGGGGTGAGCCTCGCCCAGCACGGTGCGGTCACCTGCCTGCCCGACGGCAGCGTCACCTACCAGGCGGACCCCGTCCATCTCGGCTACGACCGCTTCGAACTCGCCTTCGAGGACGAGATGGGACACCGCGTGTGGTCGGAGGTCACCGTCTACATCGGCGACTTCGGCGCGTCCCCGGGCGCAGTGGTGGGCTATGGGTGAGACCGGCCGCAACGCGCTGGCCGCCACGGCGCTCTGCCTGGCCCTGGCGGCGGCCTGCAGCGCCCATCCGGTGCGGGACGGCACCACCGCCGGGGCACGGGCGTCCGCCGTCCCGGCGCCGTCCGCTCCACCGCTGCCCGCCGGGTTCGGCTACCGGGAGCTGACCCGGTGGCTGGATGCGGACAGCCCCGTGCGGCTGAGCGTCGTGAGCGTGGCACCCGACGCCAGGGTCCGGGTCACCGGTGTCCAGGGGCCCGGCATGAGCCGGGGACGGACGGTCCGCGACCTGGCCGAGTCGGTGGGGGCGCTGGCGGCCGTCAACGGCACGTACTTCGACATCGCCGGCGGCCGTGACCACTCCGGCTACGAAGGCGACCCGATCGGCCTGTACGCCGAACACGGCACGGTGCTGAGCGAGGCGCTGGCCGGCCGCCCCGCGCTCCTGATCGGCCGTGCCCACGGACGGCTCCTCGCCCGCGTGGCCGAGGTGTCGACCACCGGGCGGCTGCGGGCCGCCGACGGCGCCGGGCGGGAACTGGACGGGGTCGACCGGGCTCCGGGGCGCATCCTCGGCTGCGGCGGCGTCGGCGGGGACAGGATCGCCGCGACCGGACGCCTGCGGGGGACGCCGTACAACGGGCTGTGCACCGACGCCGACGAGGTCGTCTCCTTCACCCGGGAATGGGGCACCGACACGCCCGCCGGACCGCCGGGCAGCCGGGAGGCGCTGCTCTCGGCGAACGGAACGGTCCTCGCGGTGCGTTCGCCCGCCGGCGGCCCGCTGCCGGAAGCGGGAAGCGTGCTGTACGGGATCGGAACGGGTGCCGACTGGCTGCGCGCGCACGCCGGGACCGGGACGCGGGTGGCCGCGTCCATGCGCGTCACCACTGTGGACGGCCAGGATGTGGCCGGGCCGGTGGAGACCGCGGTGGGCGGCAGCGCGCGGCTGCTGCGCGACGGGGTGCCCGACGAGGATTCCCTCCGTCTCCTGCGGCCGAGCCGCGAACCGCGGACCGCGGCCGGCGTCACCACCGACGGAACGCTGCTGCTGGTCACCATCGACGGCAGGAGAAGCGGCGCCAGTGTCGGTGCCACTCCGCGGGAGGCGGCCCGCCTGCTGCGGACGCTCGGCGCCGTCGATGCGCTCAACCTCGACGGCGGCGGTTCGACGACCGCTGTGTTCCGCGGACGGTTGCGCAACAGTCCGCGCGCCGCGTGGAACGCCGCGCCCACGGAACGGCGCGTGGCCGACGCGATCGCCGTCCTGCCCGACTGACCGCCCGTCACCCACGGCGAGGCGGCCCGGGGACTTCGGGCCGGACTCTCCCGCCCGAGCAGAACGCCCGGCCGGGAGAGTCCGGCCGGGCGTCCGGCTCAGCGCCCGGCCGCGGCCGGGCGCGCACAGGCGGCCGTGCGCTACGCCGGGACCGACGCCACGCCCGGCGCCAGGAACCGCTTGCCGTTGACGCGCTCGCTGACGCCCTCACGGTCCAGGTACGGCGTGATGCCGCCCAGGTGGAAGGGCCAGCCCGCGCCGGTGATCAGGCACAGGTCGATGTCCTGGGCCTCGGCGACGACGCCCTCCTCCAGCATGAGACCGATCTCCTGCGCGACCGCGTCCAGCACCCGGGCCCGTACCTGCTCCTCGGTCAGGACGGCGTCGCCCTGCTCGAGCAGCGCGGCGACCTCCGGGTCCAGCTCGGGCTTGCCGCTGTCGTAGACGTAGAAGCCGCGCTTGCCCGCCTCGACGACCGCCTTCAGGTTCGGGGAGACCGTGAAGCGCTCCGGGAACGCCCTGTTGAGGGTCTCCGAGACGTGCAGGCCGATCGCCGGGCCGACCAGTTCGAGCAGGACCAGCGGGGACATCGGCAGGCCCAGCGGCTCGACCGCCTTCTCGGCGACCTCGACCGGGGTGCCCTCGTCGATGACGTTCTGGATCTCGCCCATGAAGCGGGTCAGGATGCGGTTCACCACGAACGCCGGGGCGTCCTTGACCAGCACCGCGGTCTTCTTCAGCTTCCTGGCCACCGCGAACGCCGTCGCCAGCGACGCGTCGTCCGTCTGCTCGCCGCGGACGATCTCGAGGAGCGGCAGGATCGCGACCGGGTTGAAGAAGTGGAAGCCGACGACCCGCTCCGGGTGCTTCAGCTTCGACGCCATCTCCGTCACCGACAGGGAGGAGGTGTTGGTGGCGAGGATCGCGTGCGCCGGGGCGACCGCCTCGACCTCCGTGAACACCTGCTGCTTGACGCCCATCTCCTCGAACACGGCCTCGATGACGAAGTCCGCGTCCGCGAAGCCCTCGGCCTTGTCCAGGACACCGGTGACCAGCGCCTTGAGGCGGTTGGCCTTGTCCTGGTCGATCCGGCCCTTGCCCAGCAGCTTGTCGATCTCGGCGTGGACGTAGCCCACACCCTTGTCGATGCGCGCCTGGTCGATGTCCGTGAGGACGACCGGGACTTCGAGGCGGCGCAGGAAGAGCAGCGCCAGCTGCGAGGCCATCAGGCCCGCGCCCACCACGCCGACCTTGGTGACCGGGCGGGCCAGGTTCTTGTCCGGGGCGCCCGCGGGGCGCTTGCCGCGCTTCTGCACCAGGTTGAACGAGTAGATCCCGGCGCGCAGTTCGCCGCCCATGATCAGGTCCGCCAGGGCCTGGTCCTCGGCGTCGTAACCGGCCTGGAGGTCGCCGTCCTTGGCGGCGGCGATGATGTCCAGGGCGCGGTAGGCGGCCGGGGCCGCGCCGTGCACCTTGGAGTCGGCGATGAACCGGCCGCGCGCGACGGCCTGGTCCCAGCCCTCGCCGCGGTCGAGTGCCGGGCGCTCCACGGCGATCTCGCCCTTGAGGACGGACGCCGTCCAGATCAGCGACTGCTCCAGGAAGTCCGCGCCCTCGAACAGCGCGTCCGCGATGCCGAGTTCGTAGACCTGCACGCCCTTGAGCTGGCGGTTCTGGTTGAGGCTGTTCTCGATGATCACCGTGACGGCGTTGTCGGCGCCGATCAGGTTCGGCAGCAGGGTGCAGCCGCCCCAGCCGGGGACGAGACCGAGGAAGACCTCGGGCAGCGAGAACGCCGGGAGGGAGGCGGACACCGTGCGGTAGGTGCAGTGCAGGCCGACCTCGACGCCGCCGCCCATCGCCGCGCCGTTGTAGTACGCGAAGGTGGGCACGGCGAGCTTCGAGAGCCGCTTGAAGACCTCGTGGCCGCCCTTGCCGATGGCCAGCGCGTGGTCGTGCTGCTTGAGCAGCTCCACGCCCTTCAGGTCCGCGCCGACCGCGAAGATGAACGGCTTGCCGGTGACGCCGACGCCGACGATCGCGCCGTCCGCCGCCTCCTTCTCGACCTGGTCGATCGCGGTGTTCAGGTTCGCGAGCGAGGCCGGCCCGAAGGTGGTCGGCTTGGTGTGGTCCAGGCCGTTGTCCAGGGTGATGAGCGCGAAGCGCCCGGCGCCGAAGGGCAGGTCGAAGTGGCGCACGTGCGCCTGCGTGACGACCTCGTCGGGGAACAGCTCGGCCGCGCCCTTCAGGAGTTCAGCGGTGGTGCTCACTTGTCGCCTCCGGCAGCGCTCTCGAAGTGCGGGTTCTCCCAGATGACCGTCGCGCCCATGCCGAAGCCGACGCACATGGTGGTCAGGCCGTAGCGGACGTGCGGCTGCTCCTCGAACTGGCGGGCCAGCTGCGTCATCAGCCGGACACCGGAGGAGGCCAGCGGGTGACCGAAGGCGATGGCGCCGCCGTACTGGTTGACGCGCTCGTCGTCGTCCGCGATGCCGTAGTGGTCGAGGAAGGCCAGCACCTGCACGGCGAAGGCCTCGTTGATCTCGAACAGGCCGATGTCGGAGATGGACAGGCCGGCCTTGGCCAGCGCCTTCTCCGTCGCCGGGATCGGGCCGTAGCCCATGACCTCGGGCTCCACGCCGGCGAAGGCGTAGGAGACCAGGCGCATCTTGACGGGCAGGCCGTTCTCGCGGGCGAACTCCTCGCTCGCGATCACAGAGGCGGTGGCGCCGTCGTTCAGACCGGCCGCGTTGCCCGCGGTGACCCGGCCGTGCACCCGGAACGGCGTCTTGAGGCCCGCCAGGTTCTCCATGGTGGTGCCCGGACGCATCGGCTCGTCGGCCGTGACCAGCCCCCAGCCGATCTCGCCGCCCTCGGGCGTGGTGCGGCGCACGGAGATCGGGACCAGGTCGGCCTGGATCCTGCCGTTCGCGTAGGCCTTGGCGGCCTTCTCCTGCGAGCGGACCGCGTACTCGTCGGCGCGCACCTTGGTGATCTGCGGGTACCGGTCGTGCAGGTTCTCCGCGGTCATACCCATGAACAGGGCCGACTCGTCGACCAGCTTCTCGCTGACGAACCGCGGGTTCGGGTCGACGCCCTCGCCCATCGGGTGGCGGCCCATGTGCTCGACACCGCCCGCGATGGCGACGTCGTACGCGCCGAAGGCGACGGAGCCGGCCACCGTGGTCACGGCGGTCAGCGCGCCCGCGCACATGCGGTCGATCGAGTAGCCGGGGACCGAGGTGGGCAGGCCCGCGAGGATGCCGGCGGTGCGGCCGATGGTCAGGCCCTGGTCGCCGATCTGCGTGGTCGCGGCGATGGCGACCTCGTCGACCTGGTTCGGGTCGAGACCGGGGTTGCGGCGCAGCAGCTCCCGGATCGCCTTCACGACGAGGTCGTCGGCGCGGGTCTCGTGGTAGATGCCCTTCGGGCCCGCCTTGCCGAACGGGGTGCGGACGCCGTCGACGAAGACGACGTCCCTGACGGTACGAGGCACGATGGCTCTCCTCCAGGGTGCGGGATGGCACTGCTGCGACGCGCGGCGCTGAGCGCGCGCTCAGCGCTCATGCTACTCGCGGGTAATGTGACTGCCCAGTCCCCCCGCCCCAAGCGGCGAACGTCACACCCGAAGGGGCCCGCGAAAACAGCACGGACGCCGCACGCTCCATCGAAAGGGGCGCGGGGAACTGCGCGAGCACTCCCCGCACACCCGCAGGCGCCGCCCGGGCACAGACCCCTACGGCGCCTGGGCGCCCTCGCAGCCGGCCAACGCGGCGACCAGCGCCGGCGTCGCCTGCTCCACCTGCCACGGCCGGGCGCCGTACCCGGCGAGGGCGGCGCCGACGGCGGCGGGATCGGCCGGCTTCGGCGGCTCCCAGCACAGCCGCCGCACCGCGTCCGGCGCGACCAGGTTCTCCTGGGGCAGGTTGAGCTGCTCGGCGAGCGCGGTGACCGCGGTGCGGGCGGCCGAGAGCCGCTGCGCCGCCGCCGGGTCCTTGTCGGCCCACGCCCGCGGCGGCGGGGGACCGGCGACCGCCTGGCCCTGCTGCGGCAGCGCCGACTCGGGCAGCGCCCTGGCCCGGTCCACCGCGGTCTGCCACTGCTCCAGCTGGCGCCGGCTCGTGCGGTGCCCGAAGCCGTTCAGCGCGGCGAGGGCGTGCACGTTGGGCGGCAGCGCGAGCGCGGCCTGCACGATGGCGGCGTCCGAGAGCACCTTGCCGGGCGAGACGTCGCGCCGCTGGGCGATCCGGTCCCGGGTCTGCCACAGCTCCCGCACGACGGCGAGCTGCCGCCTGCGCCGCACCTTGTGCATGCCGGAGGTGCGCCGCCAGGGGTCCTTGCGGGGCTCGGGCGGCGGCGCGGAGGCAATGGCGTCGAACTCCTGCAACGCCCAGTCGAGCTTGCCCTGCCGGTCCAGCTCCTTCTCCAGTGCGTCGCGCAGGTCGACGAGGAGTTCCACGTCGAGGGCCGCGTAGCGCAGCCAGGGCTCGGGCAGCGGCCGGGTGGACCAGTCGACGGCGGAGTGGCCCTTCTCCAGGACGAACCCGAGCACGTTCTCGACCATCGCGCCGAGGCCGACGCGCGGGAAACCGGCGAGACGGCCGGCCAGCTCGGTGTCGAACAGGCGGCTGGGGACCATGCCTATCTCGCGCAGGCACGGCAGGTCCTGCGTCGCCGCGTGCAGCACCCACTCGACGCCGCTCAGCGCCTCGCCGAGGCCGGAGAGGTCGGGGCAGCCCACGGGGTCGATCAGCGCGGTCCCCGCCCCCTGGCGGCGCAGCTGCACCAGGTAGGCGCGCTGGCCGTAGCGGTAGCCGGAGGCGCGCTCGGCGTCGACGGCGAGGGGACCGGAGCCGGCGGCGAAGGCGGCGACCACCTCCGCGAGGGCCTCCTGGTCGGTGATCACGGGCGGAATGCCCTCGCGCGGTTCGAGCAACGGGATCGGCGCCCCCGTGTCAGAAGTTCCGCCGTCGTCCGGAGGGGCGCCTCCGGTGGTGCGCAGTGGGCTGTCTGCTGCGGTTTCTTGGGCGTCGGTCACCTGTCAAGGGTATCGGTGGATGGACGGCGCCCGCCGACGGAACGTTCCGTCGGCGGGGGCCCGGGGGGGGTAAACCGGACAGGGGGGGCCCCGGCCCGGTGAACGCCCGTAACGGGGGCG
>NZ_JBHJUW010000073.1:0-40212 GCF_042268205.1 Streptomyces sp. NPDC056160 | reverse complement strand
CGGTGCAACACCACGAGAGCGGAACCAGGAGAAGGAATGTTCTCCCGGTTCACAGCGTCCTCGCTGTGTTTTTTCAAAGGAACCTCGTCCCGGTCATGATGACCAGAGGACGGGGTATCAACATATCTGGCGTTGACTTTTGGCACGCTGTTGAGTTCTCAAGGAACGGACGCTTCCTTTGTACTCACCCTCTCGGGCTTTCCTCCGGGCGCTTCCCTTCGGTGATCCAAACTCTATCAGGCTTTTCCGGCCCTCTTGACCACCGTTCCGCGAGCATGCGGAAGGCGATCCAGAGATAGGATCTGACGAGTTGGGTTCCGCTTGGGCCAAGGACGCTTGATCGCGTCACTCACCCCCAGGCAGGAGTACGACTGTACAGGGGCCCCCGGAGCGGGTGCAAATCGATGAGTTTGGTGGTCTAGACCACTAAGGTGAGCTGTCGTAAGCTCTCGGCCGGAACCGGCACTTACCGTGACATACGCTGCTGCACAGCGCGCCGTCCGGGACAGGCAGTGACGGCCTATACGAATCTCCACCCCTGGGAGGCTTCCCATGACCACCGTGACGTCCCCGCTTGCCGGACGCGCCATCGGACTGGCCGCTGTGCCGGACCCCGTCTTCTCCGGCGCCATGGTCGGCCCGGGCACGGCGATCGACCCCGTGCGTGAGCCGTCGGAGGCCGTCGCTCCCGTGGACGGTGTCATCGTCTCGCTGCACCCGCACGCCTTCGTGGTCGTCGACGAGCAGGGGCACGGCGTGCTCGTCCACCTCGGCATCGACACCGTCCAGCTCAACGGCGAGGGCTTCGAGCTGCTCGTGAACAAGGGCGACACGGTGACCCGCGGCCAGGCGGTGGTGCGCTGGAACCCCGCCGCCGTGGAGGCCGCCGGCAAGTCCCCCGTGTGCCCGGTCGTGGCGCTGGAGGCCACCGCCGAATCCCTCTCCGAGCTTCGCGAAAGCGGCGATGTGAAGGCCGGCGACAGCCTTTTCGCCTGGGAGTGACCGGCCGGCCGTTCCCCGGGACGGCACACAGAACGACCACCGCGGCGGGACCCGCCGCACTATTCGGAGACGGGTGACATGGAGACAACGCTGCGAGGCGTCGGCGTGAGCCACGGTGTGGCGATCGGCGAGGTTCGGCACATGGGGACGGCGGTGCTGGAACCGCCGGCCAAGCAGATAGCGGCGGAGGATGCGGAGCGCGAACAGGGGCGCGCCCGCCAGGCCGTGGAGGCTGTGGCGGCCGATCTGACGGCGCGCGGCAACCTGGCTGGCGGTGAGGCCCAGGCGGTACTCGAGGCGCAGGCCATGATGGCGCAGGATCCCGAGCTGATCGCCGATGTCGACCGGCGCATCGCCGTCGGCAGCACCGCGGAGCGCGCGGTGTACGACGCGTTCGCCGCCTACCGCGACCTGCTCGCCGGAGCCGGTGAGTACCTCGCCGGTCGGGTGGCGGACCTCGACGACGTGCGGAACCGTATCGTCGCGCGGTTGCTGGGCGTGCCCATGCCGGGTGTGCCGGACAGTGACGAGCCCTACGTCCTGGTCGCGCGTGACCTGGCTCCGGCGGACACCGCGCTGCTGGATCCCGCGCTGGTCCTCGGTTTCGTCACCGAGGAGGGCGGTCCGACCAGTCACAGCGCGATCCTTGCGCGGGCGCTCGGTGTGCCGGCCGTGGTGGCGCTGCCCGGAGCGGGCGAGCTGGCCGAGGGCACGATGATCGCCGTGGACGGCAGCACCGGTGAGATCTTCGTGAACCCGAGTGCCGGGAAGAAGGCGCAGCTGGAGGCCGCGGCCGCCGAGCGCAGGGCCGCGCTGGCCGCGTCGACCGGGCCGGGCGCCACCTCCGACGGTCACAAGGTGCCGTTGCTCGCCAACATCGGTGGTCCCGCGGATGTGGCGGCCGCGGTGGAGGCCGGTGCCGAGGGCGTGGGCCTGTTCCGCACCGAGTTCCTCTTCCTGGACGACGACAAGAAGGCGCCGTCGGAGGAGAAGCAGGTCGAGGCCTACCGGCAGGTGCTGGAGGCCTTCCCCGAGGGCCGTGTCGTCGTGCGGGTGCTGGACGCGGGCGCGGACAAACCGTTGGACTTCCTGACGCCTGCCGACGAGCCGAACCCTGCCCTGGGGGTGCGCGGCCTGCGCACGCTGCTGGACCACCCTGAGGTGCTGCGCACCCAGCTGACGGCTCTCGCGAAGGCGGCCGAGGGGCTGCCGGTCTACCTCGAGGTCATGGCGCCCATGGTCGCCGACCGGGCGGACGCCAAGGCGTTCGCGGATGCCTGCCGGGCGGCGGGGCTGCGGGCGAAGTTCGGTGCGATGGTCGAGATCCCGTCGGCCGCGCTGCGGGCCCGCTCGGTGCTCCAGGAGGTCGAGTTCCTGTCGCTGGGGACGAACGACCTGGCGCAGTACACCTTCGCCGCCGACCGACAGGTGGGTGCGGTGTCCCGGCTGCAGGACCCGTGGCAGCCCGCGCTGCTCGACCTGGTGGCGCTGGCCGCCGAGGCGGCGCGGGCCGAGGGCAAGAGCTGCGGTGTCTGCGGTGAGGCCGCCTCGGACCCGCTGCTGGCGTGTGTCCTGACCGGTCTGGGGGTCACCTCCCTGTCCATGGGCGCGGCATCGCTTCCTTATGTCCGGGCGACGCTGGCCAAGTACACGCTGGCGCAGTGCGAGCGTGCCGCCGCGGCCGCGCGTGCCGCGGACAGTGCCGAGGAGGCCCGTGGCGCGGCTCAGGCGGTGCTGTCCGGCGAGTGACCGGGCCGGTTCGGACCGTGCTGTTCCCCGGTTTGTCGTGTGGGGCGCTCCACCTTCGGGTGGAGCGCCCTTCGCGTGTTCAGTGCCGGTGTCGTGGGGCGGGGCCTGCTTCTCCGAGGTCGGGTGGTGTGCCGTAGTCGACGCCGGATTCCGGTGCGACGAGTCCGCCGGATTCGACGTCGGTGCAGTAGGCGTCGAAGACCTCGCCCGCGGTGAGCGGTTCCAGGGCGTCGCCGCGCAGGCGCCAGCCGTAGATGCGGTCGGGGGTGTCCGGCGCGATGGTGCGCATGACGAGGCCGCCGGGGCTGTGCGTGGCGAGGCCCAGGGCCAGGACGGTGGTGAATTCGAGGGCTTCGGCCTCGTCGAGCCGGATGGCGCCGGCGTGTGGGGCGTCGCTCTGTGAGGCGTCGCCGTTGCCGTCGTCGGCGTGGAGCACGGTGAGGAGGGTCTCCGGTGCGGTGGAGACGCTGCAGACGAGGTGCCGGTTGCCGGGCGGGGCGGTGTCGAGGATGCGGGCGAGGAGGCCGGCGGCGCGGGTGAAGGCGGCGCGGCCGATGTCCTCGCCGCAGGAGGCACAGGGGCCGAGCCGGGCGAGGAGGGTGGAGGCGTACTCCCAGGTCGCCTGGCGGACGGCTTCGTCGACGAGGGCCGGGACCAGTTCGGTGAGCGGTCGGCCGTCGTAGGGGACGGTCGGGCCGAGGACCGCGATCTCGGCGGTGAAGCGGGCGCGGCTGGCGGGAGCGTCGGGGTCGAGGTGGGTACGGGCGCAGAATTCGGCGTACTCCTCGGGGTCGAAGAGGGCGACGGTGGTGTGGCCGCCGAGGGCCGCCCTGGTCCGCAGGAGCGCTTCCACTTGTTGCAGGTACGTGGAGTGGTCGTCGAAGGCGAAGCTGCGGTAGCGCCGCATGGCGCGGAAGTCGTGTTCGTCGGTGAGCAGGCCGATGGTGCCGGCGATCTCCCGGCGCAGGACGCGTCGCATGGCCCGGTGGTCGGTGTGCGTCATGTTCTCCCCCATGGTTTCCCCGTGTGTGCACGGTCCATCAGTGCTCACTCACAGTAACTGGCGGCACTGACAACGGGGGTTGCGCGAGTCGGTCGCGGACCGTGCGGTGCTGGATGACGCAGGTCAGGGCGATGGTGGCGCCGAAGACGGCCCATCCGGCGGGGCCCGCGGCGATGGCCGCGGTGACGGCGAGGGGTCCGATGCTGCGCTGGGCGGACTGGGCCAGTCCGTGCACGCCGAGGTAGGCGCCCTGTGCCACGTCGGGGGCGAGGGCGACGGACAGTTCCCAGGACACGGTGGCGTGGAGCATCTCGGCGAGGGTGAAGGCCGTGGCCGCCGCGGTGAGGAACACGGTGGAGGGGAGGGGGCCGCCTGTGGCGGAGAGGGCCAGGGCGGTGCCGCCCAGGGCATAGGCGAGGGAGAGCGGGATCAGGAGGGTGCGGGCTGCCGCGGTGGTGGCTCCGAAGCGCGCCAGGGGCACTTGGAGGGCGACCACCATCACGTTGTTCAGCACCATGAGCAGGGGTGCGAGGCCGTGGGGTGCGGTGCCTGAATGGGCGATGCACAGGGGGAGGCCGACCTTGAAGACCGCGTCGTCGAGGAAGAGGACGGTTTCGGTGGCGACGTAGGCGAGGTAGGTGCGGTCGCGCCAGGGGGTCGCGGAGCGGCCGGCGGGGGCCGGGGTTCCGGAGGTCGCGACGGTGCGGGAGGGGGACGGGGGTTCGCCGCAGCGCAGGGTCAGGAGGGCGACGGCCGTGAAGGAGAGCGCGTCGCCGAGGAGGAGCCACCGGTAGGCGGCGGTGGTGCCGAGGGCGAGGGCGGCCGCGGCGGCGAGGCCGCCCAGGGCCCAGCCCGCGTTGGCCGCGGTCCTGTTGAGCGCCTGGTAGCGGACGCGGTCCGGGCCGGAGACGCGGGTGGCGTAGAGCTTGGTGAGGATGCTCGCGGCGCGGTCGCCGAGGCTGCCGAGCGCGGAGAAGGCGAGGAGCAGGGCGTAGTTGTCGGTGGTGAGCAGTCCGAGGGAGGCCAGGGCGCGCAGGAGCTGGAGCGCGACGAGGACGCGGGTGAGCGGGAGCCGGTCGGCGATGCGGCCGCCGATCGGGGCGCCGGCGATGCCGACGGCTCCGGCGAGGGCGGCGAGGGTGCCCACCTGGGCGAGGGAGAGGTGGGAGACGTAGGTGAAGTAGAAGACGGAGACGGAGGCCCACAGTCCGCTGCCGGTGCGGTCCACGAGGGCGACCAGGAGCATGCGGCGGCCGTCCGGCCCTCCGGGGATGCGGGGTTCTCCTGTTCCGGCGCCCCGTCGTGTGCTGGTGTTCCCGGTCTTCGTTCCGCGGGTGATTCCCACCGCTCCCCCTTGCCCGAGCTTATGTATTGATACATAATGATCAACGTGGCAGTACATTATGCGATCAGTGGTACGACGGCCAAGGCGATTGCCGCGTCGGTGGAGCGCGGCGTCTTTGAGGGGGCGCTGACGCCGGGTGCGGCGCTTCCGCCGGTGCGCCGGCTCGCCGATGAGCTGGCCGTCAGTCCGGGGACGGTCGCGACCGCGTACAAGGAGTTGCGCGGGCGGGGCATCGTGGTCACCCGTGGGCGCGGGGGGACCGTGGTGGCGCCGGCCCCCGCGGTGGCGTCCCGCAGGCCCCCCAAGGTGCCGCGAGGGCTGCGGGACCTGGCGGGCGGGCATCCGGACCCGGCGTTCCTGCCGGGCCTGGTGCCACCCTCGCGCCTGTCGCCGGGGGCGCGGTCGCACCGTTCGACACCGCGTCTGTCCCGGCTGGAGGAGACCGTGCGGGACTGGCTGCGGGCCGACGGTGTGCCGGTGGAGCACGTGACGTTCGCGCACGGCGCGCTGGACCTGGTGGGGCGCCTGCTCTCCGTCGAACTGCGCCCGGGGGACGCGGTCGCGATGGAGGACCCGGGCTACCACCACCTGCTGGACCTGCTGACCGCGCTGGGGCTGCGCAGTGTCGCGGTGGCGGTGGACGACGAGGGGATGCGCCCCGACGCCCTGCGGCGGGCGCTGCGGGCGGGGGCGCGGGCCGTGGTGTGCAGTCCCCGGGGCCAGAATCCCTACGGCGGCTGCTTCTCGGACGAGCGCCGCGCGGCGCTGCTCGACGTGGTGCGGGCGGAGCCGGACGTGCTGGTCGTGGAGAACGACCATGCCTCGGCGGTGGCGGACGTGCCGCTGCGCACGCTCGCCTCCGGCGGTCTGGCCCGGTGGGTGCACGTGCGGACGGTGAGCAAGTTCCTGGGGGCGGACCTCCGCTGGGCGGCTGCGGCCTGCGACGCCACCACTTTGGCCCGGCACGACGGGCGGCTGCTGCTGACCTCGGGCTGGGTCAGCCACCTGCTCCAGGAGACGGTCCACGGGCTGATGACGGACGAGGGCACGCGCGCGCTGGTGTCCCGCGCGCGTGAGACGTACGCCGTACGCCGAACCGCTCTGCTGCGGGACCTGGCGGCCGGCGGGATCGGGGCGCACGGGGCGAGCGGCATGAACGTGTGGGTGCCGGTGTCCGACGAGTCCGCCGTGGTGAACGGATTGCGGTCCTACGGCTGGTGGGTCGCCGCGGGGGCCCGGTTCCGGCTGTCGTCGCAGCCGGGTGTACGGATCTCCGTGGCCGACCTGGAACCGGCCGACGCGGCCCGGCTGGCCTCCGACTTCGCGGCCGTGCTCGGCGAGTCGGAGGCCACCTACGGCGGCTGAGCCGGGGGCGCTCCCCCTCAGGCGCGCTTGCGGGCCAGTTCCTCGTAGAAGCGCAGCAGGCCGAGGTCGTCGACGGATCCGGGGTTGACCGCCTTCTCCAGCGGGGTGCCCTGGAGCAGGCGTTTGACCGGGACCTCGATGCGTTTGCCGGTGAGGGTGTGCGGGACGCCCGGTACCTCGATGACCTCGTCGGGGACGTGCCGCGGTGAGAGCTGTTCGCGGATGGCGCGCTTGATGCGGTCCAGGAGCGCGTCGTCCAGGACGGCTCCCGGGGCCAGGTGCACGAAGAGGGGCATCCAGTAGCCGCCGTCGGGCTGTTCGACGCCGATGACGAGGGATTCCTTGATCTCGGGGAGCCGTTCGACGGCTTCGTAGATGTCGGCGGAGCCCATGCGTACGCCCTGGCGGTTGAGCGTGGAGTCGGAGCGGCCGTGGATGATCACGGAGCCGCGGGAGGTGAGCGTGATCCAGTCGCCGTGCCGCCACACGCCGGGATACACGGCGAAGTAGCTGTCGTGGTAACGGCTGCCGTCCGGGTCGTTCCAGAAGTGGATCGGCATGGAGGGCATGGGGTTGGTGACGACGAGTTCTCCGACCTCGTCGACCAGTGGTGCCCCGCTGGGGCCCCAGGACCGCAGGTCGGTGCCCAGGCACGGGGCCTGGAGTTCGCCGATGTGGACCGGCAGGGTGGGTACGGCTCCCGCGAAGCAGGAGCAGACGTCCGTGCCTCCGCTGACGGAGGCGATCCACAGGCCCTCGCCGACCTCGTCGTGCAGCCAGCGGAACCCGTCGGGCGGGAGCGGCGACCCGGTGGTGCCGACACACCGGATCCTGGAGACGTCGTAGTCCCGCGAGGGGTGCACTCCCGCCTTGCGGCAGGCCATGACGTACGCGGCGGAGGTGCCGAAGAGGGTGGCTCCGGTGCGCTCGGCGACCCGCCACTGGGCGCCGGTGTCGGGATACCCGGGGCTTCCGTCGTACAGGACGATCGTCGTACCCGTCAGCAGGCCGGAGACGAGGAAGTTCCACATCATCCAGCCGGTGGACGTGTACCAGAAGAAACGGTCTTCGGGGCCCAGGTCGCAGTGCAGGCCGAGCTGCTTGAGGTGCTCCACGAGGATGCCGCCCTGAGACTGCACGATGGCCTTGGGCAGGCCCGTGGTGCCCGAGGAGTACAGCACCCACAGGGGGTGGTCGAAGGGCACCTGCTCGAAGACGGGTTCCACGTCGGCGGCGGTCAGGTCCGGCCACGCGAGGGCGCCCTCGGGGGCGGTGCTGCCGAGCAGGGGGATGTGCACGACCGCGCGCAGAGTGGGCAGTTCGCGGCGCAGCTCGGCGACGACGTCGCGGCGGTCGTGCTCCTTGCCGCCGTAGCGGTACCCGTCGACGGCGAAGAGGACGACCGGTTCGACCTGCTGGAAGCGGTCGAGGACGCTGCGGGCGCCGAAGTCGGGGGCGCAGGACGTCCACACCGCGCCGACGGCGGCCGTGGCGAGCAGGGCGACGACGGCCTCGGGGACGTTCGGCAGGTAGCCGCTGACGCGGTCGCCGGAGCGTACGCCGAGGGCGCGCAGTTCGGCGGTCAGGGAGCCGACCTGGCGGCGCAGTTCGGACCAGGTCACCGGGCGCGGTTCGTGGCTCTCGTCGACGTGCAGCAGGGCGGGCTCGTCCGCGCGGTCGGCGGCGGCGCGCAGCGCGTGTTCGGCGTAGTTGAGGGTGGCGCCGGGGAACCACTGTGCGCCGGGCATGGTGCGGTCGCCCAGCACGCGCGCGTAGGGGGTGGAGAACCGAACGCCGAACCACTCCGTGACGGCCTTCCAGAAGGTGTCCAGGTGCTCCACGGACCAGCGGTGCAGGGCCGGGTAGCCCCCCTCGGCGGGTGCTCCGTGGTGTGCGGCCGCCCAGGCCTGGAACTGTGTGATCTGTGCCTGGGCGATCCGCTGCGGATCGGGCTGCCAGAGCGGCAGGGGGTTCACGGTCGACATGGGGCGGCTCCCGGACTCTGCGCGTCGTGTGCGTCGGTCCGCGCACGTGCGGGGGTGTGCGCGTGACGCGGCTGACACGGACGATGCCACGTGATCGACTTCCGCACCAGGGCCCGCCTCACACACTCCCTGCCGTGAAGATGTGGTCCCGGCCTTGGTGAACGGCAGTTGAACAGCACACACGTCAGGGGCTGTCAATGGCAGGGTGAGCAGCATGAACGGTCGTGACCTGGTGCGTTCGGTGAAGGCGGTCGGTTCCGCGGGGGCGGCCCAGGGGGTGCGCACCGTGCGGGCCGCCTGGCGCAGGCGGCGTGCCGACGCCGTGGGACTGCCGCCCCGGGGTGCCGAGCGGGCGCGGGTGCCCGGCGAGGTGCGGGACGCGCGGCCGGGGCCCGGGGGCGGCGTGGTGCGCTTCAGCCGTTCGGAGCTGCGCATCGTCGTCGCGGTGAACGGCGCGGTCTTCTGGGGCTGGGACGGGGCGGGTCCCGAGCCGTCGTACGCGCTGGCCGGGGGCGCTCCGGAGCCGGACCCGCGCGCGGTGCTGGAGCCGGACAAGGACGGCGGCTGGCGGGTCGTGGCCGAGCGGGTCACGGTCACCGTCTCGCGCCGGGGCGCCGTGGAGGTGTGTACGCCCGGGGGTGTGCGGCTGCGCCGTGATCTGCCGCCCCGGTGGTGGGAGCCGGCCGGCGGGGGCCCGGCGCGCTGGATGCAGCGGTCCGAGGTGGCCGCCGACGCGCGGTTCTTCGGCCTGGGCGGGCGGGCGTCGGGGCCGGTGCTGCGCGACGGTTCGTACCGCCTGTGGAACACCGATCCCGGGCACGCGTTCGAACCGGGCGACGATCCGCTGTACATCACCATGCCGGTGCAACTGGTCGTCGCGGACGCGGGCACCCATCTGGTGTTCCACGACAACTCCTGGGACGGCACGGTCGTCCTGCGGGAGGGCGAGGAGGGGGCCGGCTCGGGGCACGACCGGCCGGGGGCGAGCGAGCTGAGGATGGACGGCGGCCCGCTGCGCTGCTGGGTGGTCGTCGGCACTCCCGCGCGCGTGGCGCACACCTGGGCCTCGCTCACGGGCGCGGCGGCGCTGCCGCCCGCGTGGGCGCTCGGCCACCATCACGCGCGGTGGGGTTTCGGCAGTGAACAGGAGGTGCGCCGGATCGTCGCGGGCTACCACGAGCACGGCCTCCCGCTGGACGCCGTGCATCTGGACATCGACCACCTCGACGCGCACCAGGTGTTCACCGTCGACCAGGACCGCTTCCCGAAACTGCCCGTGCTCGCGGAGGAACTGCGCCGGGACGGGATCCGGCTGGTGTCGATCGTCGATCCCGGGGTGCGGGCCTTGCCCGGCACCGCCGTCCACGACTCTGGGACGGCGCGGGACGCCTTCGTGCGGGACGCGGCCGGGGAGGTCGTACGGGGCGTCGTGTGGCCCGGTGAGACGGTCTTCCCGGACTTCACCCACGCGCGCGTACGCGCGTGGTGGGGCGGTCTGTACGAGGAGAGGCTGGCCCAGGGGTTCTCCGGTTTCTGGCACGCCATGAACGAGCCGACCTCCTTCGCGGCGTTCGGTGAGACGACGCTGCCGAGGTCGGCCCGGCATGCTCTGGAGGGCAGGGGCGGCGACCATCGCGAGGCGCACAACGTGTACGGGCTGTGCATGGCCCGGGCCGGCTACGAGGGCGTGCGCGCCCTGGTGCCGGGCGAGCGGCCGTTCGTGTTCTCCCGTTCGGGATGGGCCGGGATGCAGCGCTACGGCGGAACCTGGTCGGGGGACGTGGCGACGGGCTGGGCGGGGCTGCGGGCCTCGCTGTCGCTGGTCCTGGGCCTCGGGCTGTGCGGGGTGCCCTACTCGGGGCCGGACGTGGGCGGTTTCGACGGCAGTCCCTCGCCGGAGTTGTTCCTGCGCTGGTTCCAACTGGCCGCGTATCTGCCGCTGTTCCGGACGCATGCGAGTGAGCGGGCGGGGCGGCGGGAGCCGTGGGAGTTCGGGCCGGAGGTGCTCGGGCACGCGCGCGTGGCGCTCGTCGAACGCCGGCGGCTGCTGCCGTACTTCGTGACGCTGGCGCATCTGGCGCGGCGCACGGGCGCGCCGTACGTGCGGCCGGTGTGGTGGAACACCCCCGAGGACCGGGGGCTGCGCGACTGCGGGGACGCCTTCCTGCTCGGCAACGCACTGCTGGTGGCGCCGGTGCTGCGTCCCGGGGCGGACGGGCGGACGGTGCGGCTGCCGTCCGGCCGCTGGTACGACACCGCGACCGGGCGGGCGTTCGAGGGCCCGGGACAGGTACGGGTCGACGCGCCCCTGGGGCGGATCCCGGTGCTCGCGCGCGCGGGTGCCGTGATCCCGGTGCGGGGCGAGACGGGCGGGCTGGAACTGGAGGTGTGGGCGCCCGCCCCGGGTCGGACCGGGGGCGGGCTGGTGGTGCCGGATGCGGGCGACGGGTGGGACGAACCGGTGATCGAGCGCTACGCCGTCCGCCGGCAGGGCCGGGAGGTGGTCGTGGAACACGAGCGGGAGGACGGCGCGGGCGCGGCGTCGCGTCCGCTGCGTGTGCGGGGACTCGACTGAGACACGGCGGACCGGTCAGCGGGCTCGGACAGGGCAGCGCCCCCGGACGGCTCAGGGGGCTCGGGCAGGTCAGAGGACTCACGGTTCAGAGGACTCGGACAGGTCAGAGGACTCGGGCGGTTCAGAAGGACGCGGGCGGTTCAGATGTAGCGGCCCTCGAACCATGCGCGTGCGGCCAGCGTGTGCAGGGGAAAGGCCAGTTCCTCGGGCCTGCGCAGCAGGTGCCAGCCGTCCGTCTCGTCGGTGGGGAGGGACCGTGGCAGCCCTTCGGCGGGACGTTCCGGGAGCAGTCCGAAGAGCAGCAGATGGCCGTCGGGCGCGCTCATGGCGTCGATGAGCCGCACGTCGCGGGCGGCGGCCTCGATGCCCGTCTCCTCCTTGAGTTCGCGCACGACGGCCTGGCGCCAGTCCTCCCGGTCGTCGATGTACCCGCCCGGCAGGGCCGTACCCCCGCGCGCGGGAGCGATGGTGCGGTGGATCACCACCAAGGCGGTGCCCTTCGGGTCGTAGACGGGCTGTAGGGCCACCGCGACCGGCAGCGGGTTGCGGTAGGCCACCGTCCCGCAGGCCGGGCAGGCGCGGGGCCAGCCGGAGACGCCCTCTCCGTAGGGCACTCCGCAGCCCGAACAGTGCGAGTTCGGGACGGAGTTGGCGATCGGATGCTGATTTTCGGACACGCGCGGACTGTATCCGATCAGTGGACGGTCGTCTTCCGCCGCGTACGGCTCAGTTCCTGCCGGTGAGCGAGGCCTGTGAGACGGGAAAGTCGAAGTAGGTGTCCGGGTAGGGCTCGGGCTGGTAGGTGAAGTGCCACCATTCCTCGGCGAGGTTCACGAAGCCGAGGTTCTCCAGGGTGCTCTTGAGCAGCAGCCGGTTGGCCCGCTGACGGCCCTGGATCCGGGGGTCGAGGGTGTGGGCGAGCGTGTCGAAGCAGTCGAAGCCGGTTCCCATGTCGACGGAGTTGTCCGGGAAGCGTTCGTCCTGCGGTGCGTAGCAGGGCACCAGGGGCTGACCCGGGACGTACGGGTGCGTCGGCCGGACGGGGAGCCTGACGATCGTGAGGTCCATGGTCGAACCGCGGCTGTGACCGGACTTCGCCGCGATGTAACCGTCGTCGAAGAGCCGGGTCTTGTCGACGCGCGGATAGAACTCGCCCTTCATGGCCTGGTCGTCCAGGTCACGGGCCCAGCGCACGAAGTGGTCGACGGCGCGTTGCGGCCGGTAGCAGTCGTAGACCTTGAGGGTGTAGCCCTTGCGCAGCAGTTCCCGCTGGGCCCTGTGCAGGGCCTGGGCGGCGGGGCGGGTGAGGACGCACATCGGCTGCCGGTAGCCGTCCACGCGCGCGCCGACGAAGTCGTGCGGGGTGAAGTAGCGGATCTCCTGGATGATCGTCGGGTCCACCGCACTGAGGGCCACGAAGTCCCCGGGCGCCCGCGGCTCGGGGACCGCGCGGGCTGTCGCGGAGGCGGCGGTCACGGTCAGCAGGGCGGCGACGGCGGTGATCACACCGCGGAGGCCCCAGGGCAGTCGTGTCATGTCTCCTACATCTACCGGCCCCGGGCTCGTCAGGGAAGCCGGGCGGCCCGAACCGTCGAAAGGCCTTTCCCATACACGGCGTGATGGTGCCGGAACGTCACGTGAACGTCTCATGAACGCGACCCGCGCCGCCGCACCCGGCGCCATCATCGCTCCCGTGCACTCCTGGACGGATACTCTCCGCTTCGCCTTCCAGCCGGTGGTCAACCTGGCCACCGGCGGGGTCATGGCCCTGGAGGTCCTGGCCCGGCCCGAGACCGGCGACGTCCTGGCCGAGGCGCGCCGCGACCCCGAACTGGACTCCGGCCTCGCGGTGTCGGCGCTGCGCGCGGCGGCCCGCACCGAGACGCTGCTGCCCTTCCACCTCAACGTGTTCGCCCCCACGCTCGCCGACCTCGGCGGGCTGGGCCCGCTGCGCGATGCCGTGCGGGAGGCGGGCCGGCTGCCCTGGGAGGTCACGATCGACGTCGTACCGCCGTACGCCCACGTGCCGCAGAAGGCGCTGCTGGACGCCGTGTCCGGGCTTCGGGCCCAGGGGTTCAGGATCGGGGCGGACGGTGTCGGTGACGGTGACCTCCCGCTGCGGCTGCTCGTCGACCTCTCCCCGGACCTGGTGAAACTCGACTCCTGCCTGCTGGCACGGCCGACGGCCGTGCGGGCGATGCGCACGCTGTGCGAGCAGTCGGGGGCCCTGCTCGTCGTCGAGGGCGTGGAGACCGAACGGCAGTGCGCCCTCGCGCTGTCGGCGGGCGCGCAGTGGGCGCAGGGCGAACTGTTCGCGCCGCCCGCCCGGCTGCCCGTGGCGGACGTGTACGTACCGCCCCCCTCCCCCGGGCCCTCGTTCCCGCAGCGCTCGGGGCCCTTGCTGCGGGAGTTCCTCAGGCCAGCCGCGCTGCTGCCCGCGGACGCCTCCGCCGGCCGGGTACGGGCGCTGCTCACCGGTGCGCCCGACGTGACCGGGGTCCTGCTCGTGGACCGCCGCGGAGCGCCGGTGCGATCGGTGCACCGGTCCCGTTTCCTGCTGATGATGTCCGGGCGCTACGGCCACGCCCTGTACGCGGACCGTCCGGCCGCACGCCTTGGCGACCCGCCGCGCACGGTCGACATCGGGGCCACGGCCCGGGAGGCGCTGGACCTGGTGGCGCTCGGCGCGGGGGAACGGACGTCCGACGACGTCGCGGTCGTCGACCGGGACGGGCGGTGCGTGGGCGTCGTACGGCCCGCCGATCTGGTACGGGCCCTGGCCGAGACCCGGGTCGAGGAGGCTGCGGGGCTCAATCCGCTGACGCGGCTGCCCGGCTCGGACGCCATCACGGCCGAGGTGGACCGGCGGGCCTGCGACGGCCGGGGGTTCGCGCTGAGCTGGCTGGACATCGACCACTTCAAGCAGGTCAACGACGGTGCGGGGTTCGCGGCGGGCGACGAGCTGATCCGGTCGGTGGGACGGGCCCTGGCGGACGCGGCGAACGGTGCCACACGGGTGGGGCACATCGGCGGTGACGACTTCCTGCTGCTGGCGGACCCGGAGGCCCTTGACCCGGTGGTCGCGGCCGTGCTGGACGTGCCGTGGTCGGCCGCCGGGCTGCCGGTCACCCTGTCCCTGGCCACGGTCGTGTGCGTGCCGGGCAGCGTGAGCGACCACCGGCAGGCGGCGGCTCGTCTCACTCCGCTCAAGAAGGCGGCCAAGGCCCTGCGGGGGCCCAGCTGGGTCGTCGGCCGGGCGGACCGGACCGGCCACACCGTCCGGCGCGGCCGGGCGGCGTCGGTCCCCCAGGCCGGGTGAGGGCGGCTCGGGGCAGCGGGGCGCGGGCGACTGCGAGCGGGGACGCCGGGCGGGGGGCCGGGTGGGCGCGGACGGTCGGTATCCGGTGTCCGGTGTCCGGTGTTCGGATCCGGTGTCCACCTTTCGGTCCGGCTCCGCGCGTTCTTCCCCGCGTGTAGGCGGGTGTCCTCTGCATCCCGAGCAGTCTCCCCATGATCTGGGACAAACTGATACGAGTGAGAACACAGGGGCAGGAGTCACAGCAGCCCCGTTCCCGGACACGACGTGGCCTTCCGACCCTCGCCACCAAGGGGTAGCCATGACGGACAACGCCGAGAAGTACGTGGCCGCAATCGACCAGGGCACCACGTCGAGCCGTTGCATCGTCTTCGACCGCAACGGCGCCATCGTCGCGGTGGATCAGCGCGAGCACCGCCAGATCTTCCCCAAGCCGGGCTGGGTGGAGCACGACGCCACCGAGATCTGGTCCAAGGTGCAGGCTGTGGTCGCGGGAGCGCTGGCCAAGGCCGGGCTGCGCGCCGGGCAGCTCAGCGCGCTCGGCATCACCAACCAGCGCGAGACGACCGTCCTGTGGGACCGCGCGACCGGAAAGCCCGTGCACAACGCGATCGTGTGGCAGGACACCCGCACCGCGGCACTCTGCAACGAGCTGGGCGGCGCGGAGGGGCAGGACCGGTTCCGCGAGCAGACCGGTCTGCCGCTCGCCAGCTACTTCTCCGGCCCGAAGGCCGCCTGGCTGCTCGACAACGTCACCGGCCTGCGCGACCGCGCCGAGCGCGGCGAGATCGCCTTCGGCACGATCGACTCCTGGCTCATCTGGAACCTGACCGGCGGCACGGACGGCGGCAAGCACGTCACCGACGTGACCAACGCGGGCCGGACGATGCTGATGAACCTGGAGACCCTCCAGTGGGAGCCGTCCATCCTGGCGGCCATGGACGTCCCCGAGGGCATCCTGCCGGAGATCCGGTCCTCCTCCGAGGTGTACGGAACCGCCGTGGGCCAGTTGACGGGGGTGCCGGTCGCCTCGGCCCTGGGCGACCAGCAGGCGGCCGTGTTCGGCCAGGCCTGCTACGACGTGGGCGACGCCAAGAACACGTACGGCACCGGCAGCTTCCTGCTGCTCAACACCGGCAACCGTCCCGTGCCGTCCAAGAGCGGTCTGCTGACCACCATGGGTTACAAGATCGGCGACGAGGCGCCGGTCTACTGCCTGGAGGGGGCCATCGCGATCACGGGCGCGCTGGTGCAGTGGTTCCGCGACCAGCTCGGCATCATCCGCACGGCGGACGAGATCGAGCCGCTGGCGGGCAGCGTGGAGGACAACGGGGGCGCGTACATCGTGCCGGCGTTCTCCGGCCTGTTCGCCCCGTACTGGCGTTCGGACGCACGCGGCGTGGTCACGGGACTCACCAGGTACGTCACCAGGGCCCATCTGGCGCGTGCCGTCCTGGAGGCGACCAGCTGGCAGACGCGCGAGGTCGTGGACGCGATGTACCAGGACTCCGGGGTACGGCTCACGACCCTCAAGGTCGACGGTGGGATGACGAAGAACAACCTCCTCATGCAGCACCAGGCGGACGTGCTCGGCGTGCCGGTGATCCGTCCCCGGGTCTCCGAGACGACCTGCCTGGGCGCCGCCTACGCGGCCGGCCTCGCCACGGGCGTGTGGAACGACCTGGACGAACTCAAGTCGCACTGGAAGAAGGACGCCGAGTGGACGCCCGCCATGGAGGACGCGGTCCGTGACCGCGAATACCACAACTGGCGCAAGGCGGTGGAGAAGAGCTTCGGCTGGCTGGAGGACGGCGAGGAGTAGCAGTCGGGATGGTCAGGACAGTAGGTAGGCAGGCAGGCAGGTCGGATGAGGCCGGGTCAGACCGGACGAGGCCGGAGCAGGTCAGGTCACGTGGTGACGGACCGACGGTGGGCGGCCGTGTACGCCATCGCGTGCTGGACGACGCCGATCAGGGTCTCCTTGACCGACTCGCGCTCCCGGGCGTCGCACAGCAGCACGGGCACGTCCTCGTCGAGGTCGAGGGCCTGGCGTACGGCCGTTGCCGGGTAGCGGGCGGCGCCCTCGAAGCAGTTGACGCCGACGACGAAGGGGATGGAGCGCCGTTCGAAGTAGTCGATGGCCGCGAAGCAGTCCTCCAGGCGGCGTGTGTCGGCCAGTACGACCGCGCCGAGCGCGCCCTCGGACAGCTCGTCCCACATGAACCAGAACCGCTCCTGCCCCGGCGTGCCGAAGAGGTACAGCACCAGGTCCTCGCGCAGCGTGATGCGGCCGAAGTCCATGGCCACGGTCGTGGTGTGCTTGCCCTCCACGCCGCTCAGGTCGTCGACCGGGCGGCCCGCCTCGGTGAGCAGTTCCTCGGTGCGCAGCGGCCGGATCTCGCTGACCGCGCCGACGAGGGTGGTCTTGCCCACCCCGAAGCCGCCGGCCACAAGGATCTTGAACGTGAGGGGTTCGACCGGGGGCTTGCCGCGCTCGGAGCGCCCGAAGATCATCCTTTTCTTCTCCTGCTTCTGGTCGGGCTCTGCTCGCCGGGGGTGACCCGCGGCTTCGCCGCCCGGGATGCTCACAGAGCGCGCAGTCCGCTGATCACGTCGCGCAGCACGCTCTCGTCCGGCAGCTCGGCCGGTGGCACCGGCCGGCTCACATGGACGTACTCCTCGTCCACGAGGTCCCCGATGAGGACGCGCACGACACCGATCGGCAGATCGAGTTCCGCGGCCAGCTCGGCGACCGACTGCGGGGTGTCACGGCACAGTTCGACGATGTCCACGTGCTCCGGGGAGAGCGAGTGGTCCGTCTCCGGATCGTCCACGTGCGGTTCGGTGATGACGACCGCGATCAGATCGAGGCGGTGCTGGCCCGCGTGGCTGGTACGGCCACGCGTCATGGCGTACGGGCGGACCACCGGTCCGGCCTCGTCGTCGAACCAGTGGCTTCCTGCCTGACCGTCTCCGTTCATACCATCCCACTACCCGCCGGCGGGCAGATCGGTGCGGGGGGCCGCGCCCAGATGCACTCCGACCCGCTTGACCAGGAGCGTCATCTCGTAGGCGACCTGCCCGATGTCGGAGTCGGCGTCGGCCAGGACGGCGAGGCAGCTGCCGTCACCGGCGGCGGTCACGAACAGGTAGGCGTCGTCCAGTTCGACGAGCGTCTGCCGGACGCTGCCGGCCTCGAAGTGCCGGCCCACGCCCTTGGCGAGGCTGTGGAAGCCGGAGGCGACGGCGGCCAGGTGCTCGCTGTCCTCCCGGGACAGGTCCTTGGACACGCCGGTCGCAAGGCCGTCGCTGGAGAGCACGACGGCCTTGCGGATGCTCGCGACCCGGTCCACGAGGTCGTCGAGGAGCCAGTTCAGCTCCTTCTTGCCGGTGGTGTGGCCGGTCGTCTTCGGTGCGGTCATCGACCGTCCCCCTTAGTCGTTCCTTGTGCTGTGCTGCCGTCGTGGGCGTCGTCGCCCTCGGCGTTCTCCTCGCGGCCGCGCCGCCAGCCGCGCTGGAGCGAGGCCATGCGGCTGCGGACCTCGTCGGCGTCCCGTTCACCCGGATCGGCCCGGGCGCCGGGGCGCCGCTCGGGAGTCTGCTTGAGCTGGGGGGCGAGGCTGGCCTGCCGGACGCGGCGGGGCAGCGCCCCGGCGTCGGGGGCCGGCTCTCGGGACGCACCGACGCGGTCGCGGGGGGCGGTGGGCGCCGGGGCGGGCCCGGTGGGTGGCGTGGCCGGCGCGGTGGGCTCCGGGGCTGCGCTCCGCTTCGTGCTCCCTGGGCTTGCCGTGCTTCCCGTGCCTTCCGCGCGCCCCCTGCCGTCCGTGCCGTCCGTGCCTTCCTGCTCTCCGGCGGCGCGGGCGGTCCTGCGTGTGCGCTGCGGCAGGGCCGGGGGCTGGTCCTCCTCCCCGCGCGCGGGCGGCGGCGTCGGCGGGGCGCCTCGGCCGTCGCGCGGGTCGGTCCCGGCCGTGTTCCGTCTCGTCGGTGCCTCGCCGCGCCGTCGGGCCGGCAGCTCGGCGGGTTCGGCGGCCGAGCCCGCGGTCCGCGCGGTGTCCTGCCGGTCCGCGCCCTCGCGCCGCGTCCGCGCCTCGGTGACCGGGCGTCCGTGGGAACGGACCAGCTTGGGCGTCCTGCGCCGGGTCAGCGGTACCGGGCCGTCCGCTTCCCCGTCGCCGGCGGTGCGGCCGGACGCGGTGCGCGGGCCGGTGCCCGGCCGGGGGCCGGCGGGGTGGCGGGGGGCCGTCTCGTTCGTCTGCGGCCGGGACGGGGAGCGCGGCCGGAACAGTCCGCCGCGTTCGCTGTCCTCGTCGCCGAGGGCACCAGGGAACTCCTCGTACTCGGCGACGGCGTCCAGGCCGACCGGCGCCTCCAGTTCGACGGGCCCGTCCAGCAGCGAGACCGGCAGGCCGGGAAGGTGCACGGGTGTCTGGGAGAGAACGTTCCTGCGGCCCTCCTCCCGCTCGGTCTTCGCGGCGGGCCGGTCGAGACGGAAGCCGACACCGTTGGTGTCGGGGACGTCCTCGGTCAGCAGCGCGTCCGGGATGAAGACGACGGCGGTGGTGCCGCCGTACGGGGACGGCTGGAGCGAGACGCGGACGTTCTGCCGCTGGGCGAGCCGGCTGATCACGAACAGGCCGAGCCGGTCGGTGTCCGACAGTTCGAACTCGGGGGTCTCGGCGAGCCGCAGGTTGGCGTCCAGCAGCGTTTCGGCGGCCATGCCCAGGCCCCGGTCGTGGATCTCCAGGGTGAACCCGTTGGCGACGCACTCGCCGAGGACCTGGACCGCGGTGTGCGGCGGGGAGAACACCGTGGCGTTCTCCAGGAGTTCGGCGACGAGGTGGGTGAGGTCGGCGACGGCGGGGCCGGTGAGGGCGACGCGGGGCAGCCGGCGGACCTCGACGCGCTCGTAGTCCTCGACCTCCGCGACGGCGGCGCGTACGACGTCCATCAACTGGACGGGTTTGCGCCACTGCCGCGACGGAGCCGCGCCGGAGAGGATCACCAGTCCCTCGGCGTGGCGGCGCATCCGGGTGGTCAGGTGGTCGAGGCGGAACAGGTCGGCGAGTTCCTCGGCGTCCTCGGTCCGGCGTTCCATGGTGTCGAGGAGGGTGAGCTGCCTGTGCAGCAGGACCTGGCTGCGGCGGGCCAGGTTGACGAAGACCTCGGAGACGCCGGCGCGCAGTTCGGCCTGTTTCACGGCGGCCTCGACGGCGGCCCGCTGAAGGGTGTTGAGTGCCTGGCCGACCTCGCCGATCTCGTTCTTGTCGTATTCGAGGCGCGGGGCCTCGGTCTCCACGTCGACCTGCTCGCCCGCCGACAGGCGGCGCATCACGCTCGGCAGACGGACGCCGGAGGCCTCGTGGGCCTCCAGGCGGAGCTGCCTGAGGTCGCGGATGAGCCCACGCCCGATGCGGACGGAGAGGAAGAGGGAGACCAGCAGGGCCACCAGGCCGAGGATGCCGGCCACGGCCGCCTGCAGGATGACGTTCAGGGCGACCGGGCCGACCCGGTCCTGGAAGCGGTCCTCGGCACGGTCCTCAAGGGTGCCGAGGTCTTCGAGCGCATTGGCGGCGGCGCCGTCCCAGCCCTTCGCGCTCACACCGCGCGGCGTGCCGGACCGGGTGGAGACGGCGGCCTTCTCGGCCACCCGCAGCGGGGCGGAGCCCGCGTTCGCCCAGAAGCGCTGGTAGCGGGTTCGTTCGGCGGCGGGCAGCAGCGGCAGGTTCACGTCGTACAGCAGGGACCGCTGGGCGACGAGTGCGGCGACGTCGCGGCTCTCGTCGGGGGTGAGGGCGCCGACGACCAGAGAGGAGCCGAGCAGGGCGTCCTCGCGGGAGAGGAGTTCACGGGCCCGGGAGAGGTTGACGAGGGCGCGGTACTGCTTGTCCAGTTCCACGTCGTCGACGACGCGGAGTCCGGCGAGCAGGCCGTAACAGGGGTCGACCAGGCGGTTGTAGAGGTCGAGCGCCTGGGCGCGGCGGACGGTGCCGTCCTCGACGCTGCGGCGCAGGGAGTCGATGCCGTCCAGGGCGTCGAGCACCGCGGTCAGCCGTCCGTCACCGCCGCTGCCCAGCGCGTCGCGGGTGCCGCTGTCGCTGGCGTTGCGGCGGAGCTGGGCGACGGCCCGGTCGGTGGCGGCGCGGCTGCGCCGCAGTGCGGCGAGGGCGTCCGCGGCGCGGGGATCGGCGAGGTGGACGAGGGTCTGCCGGCGCTCCTGCTGCAGGACGCGCACGGTGTCCTCGGTGGGGTAGGCGATCTTCTCCACCACGGAGGACGAGTTGAACAGCTCACTTGCCTGCCGTCCCGTGAGCACGGTGGCGAAGGCCCAGATGGCGGTCAGGGACAGCAGCGGCACGAGGAGGAGCGCCACGATCTTCCTGCGGATGGACTTCCCGCGAAAGCGCATGGCCTCCCCCAGCTCGACCCCCGCAGTCCGGGGGTACACATGTACGTCAACAAACGGCGCGAGCCTACTACCGACACACAGGTATCTCGAAGGGGCGGCCGGGGCCCAAGCCCTCGCACCGCGGGCGAGAGATGGCGAGTTGTCCGGGCATGGCGGGAGATGACGGACCGGAACAGAGGGGCGTGCGCCGCCCTTGACTGGGGGGCCGCGCCTGCCGGTTGGCCGAGATCATGCGTCTGCCGGGAATCTTCACGACGTGTCCTTCGTCCTACTCCATGGGGCATGGAGGCGGAATCGGCCACTGGAGCCGCGTTCCGCATCTGTGCCGCGTAAAACAGCGCAAGCCGGGCAGCCAATGGGGAGCCGGTTCTACGGACACCGGGGCGAGCGGGCTGCCGGCGGTGGGGAGTGACGAGTTGATGGGGACGGCGGGGCGGCGCGAGCAGGTCGCCGACAGCGGTACGGCCCAGTTGACGGCGCCTGGTCGGATGGCACCGGGGGCACCGGATCGCGACATTCCGGAGGCCGGGGCCGGCCGGTGGGGCGCGGGCGGACGGACGTACACGGCGGACCGGGGCGAAGCGGCTGAACCGCCCCTGTGCAGACCCCTGTGGGTGGAGGAGCCCGCGCGGCGGCGCAGGATGCCGGATCCGGTGCGCGAGGCGGCGGTGCGGGCGGTGCTGGTCATCGCCGTGACGCTCATCCAGGCCGTGGTGGCGTTCCTGTGCACCCTGGCGGGGTCGTGGCTGGCCTTCCCCATGGTCATCAGCAGCGTGGCGAGCACGATCGCGGCCACCTGGGCAGCGCTCGACGTCTGGGTCACCCGCCAGGTCTGGAACCAGCGCCATGGGGTCGTCTCGGCCCCCAGCAGCACGGCGCGCGCTCTGCGACGCGAGCGGCGCCGGGCCCGGCGGGAGCAGCGGACGACCGAGCGCGCCGAGGAGCGCATACGCCGCCGCGGCGGCGGCACCGGGCGGCTGTCGCACCCCTGGTAGGCCCCGTCGGGCGCCGGCCGGAGCGGTCCCGCCGGTGGCAGGCCCCTTTCCGCGAGGGACGGGCCGTCGCCCCTCGGTGGCCGCTCGTCAGGCCGGGCGTTTGAACATCCGGGTGGCTGTGATCTCGCTGTGCACCGTCTCCTCTGCCGGGGTCTGCCGGGGCAGCCCGGGCCGCAGGTGTTCCTCGACGCTGATGTACTTCAGCCCGGCCCGGAGGTCGGCGTCGTTGCGCAACCGGATGACCAGCGGGAACTCCGCCAGCGCGGTCGTGTCGAACAGGCCGGTGGTGTAGAGGAGCTGCACGCCGAGCGCGTCGGAGACGGCCCGCTGGAGTTCCAGCAGGTAGGTGGCGTTGGCGCGGCCGATGGGGTTGTCCAGGAACAGGGTGCCCGCGTGGCGGTGCTTGTCGCGGCCCCGGTCGTTCGAGCGCAGGGCCGCCATCGTGCAGTACAGGGCGATCGCGGCGGTGAGCAGCTGGCCGCCCGAGAAGACGTCGCCCATCTGCCCGACGGGGACGCGTTCGGCCCGCAGCACGGCGTCCGGCTTGAGGATCTCCACGGCGACGCCCTTGGGCTGGAGGGCGGCGGCCACCCCGCGCAGCAGCAGGGACATGCCGTCGCGGCGCAGGTCCGAGTTCTTCCTGACGGCGGCGCGGGTGGCGTCGTCGATGACCTCGCCGAGGCGCTCGGTCAGGGTGGCCTGGTCGGGTTCCTCGAAGCGGATGCGCAGGAACTCCTGCCCCGACCACTCGCCGAGCCCCTCGGGAAGGCGGGACAGGCGCTGGGCGGAGCGGAGCGTGGCGAGCGCCGACTCCACGAGGCCGCGAAGCCGGTCCACGATCGAGTCGCGGTTGCGCTCCAGCTGGGCCAGTTCGTCGGTGAGGACGCGCAGCCGAGGCGCGAAGGCCTCGGCCCATTTGCCGGCGTGCTCGGGCAGCGCGGAGGCGGGCAGTTCGCGGATCTGCTGCCGGGCGGGCGTGCGGACCTGCTCGTAGCGGGTGGAGTTGGCGTGCCGGACGAGGATGTCGCTCGCCTCGCGTACGGCTCCTTCGGCGGCGGACAGGTCGGCCGCGCAGCCGCGCAGCGACCTGCGGGCCTCGGCCGCCGCCTGGCGGGCCGCCTCCGGGCTGCCGGGGTACGGCTCGGCTTCCTCCTGCTCCTCGTCACCGGTGTGCTCGCGCAGCAGGTCGCGGAGCATGGCGGCGATCTCGTCGAAGCCGCCTGCGGCGTCCTCGGCGGCGCGGTGGGCGTCCAGCAGCTCGCCGTGCGCCTCGCGGGCTCCGTCCAGCGCCTCGGTGCGGGCGCCGAGTTCGGCGGTGGCGGTGCGCAGCAGCGCCTGGGCGTGCTCGGCGTCGCGCGGGAGGAGGTCGTCGGGCAGCTCGGTGTGGGTCTCGGCGTCCACGGGTGCGAGCCGTTCGGCTTCGCCGCGCAGCCGGCCGAGCTGCTCGCTCGCGGTGGACATCCGGGTCTCCAGGAGCTGCACGAGCTCCTCCGCGCGCGCGGCGGCGGCCTGCCGGGACGGGCCGTCCGAGCCGTCGGGGGACTCGAGGAGCTGCTCCGCGCGGGTGCGGACCTTGTTGCTGAGGCGGTCCAGTTCGGCGCGGGCGGCGCTCTCGTCGCCCTCCGCGCGGGCCTGTTCGGCGCGCAGGTCGGCGCCGACACCGACCTTCTCGTAGACCTGGGAGGCGGCGCGGTAGGCCTCGCGCAGGGCGGGCAGGGACGCCTTCGGCGCGTCCCCGTCGGCCTCGGGTACGTCGTCGGGGGCGCCGGCGATCTCGGAGCGCTCGGCGCGCAGCGCGCGGGCGGTGCGGCGGGCGTCGTCGGCGGCGCGCTGGGCGGCACGCCGGTCCTCGTCGGCGGCGCGGGCGCGCTCCAGGCAGGTCTGGGCGCGGGCCTCCGACTCGGCGGCCTCGTCGGCGAGTTCGCGCAGTCTGGCCTGCCAGCCGGCGCGCTCGCGCAGCCGGAAGGCGAGCCCGGCGAGGGCGTCGGCGGCGCGCCGGGCCTTCTGTGCTCCCTCCTGCCGCTCGTCGCGTACCTGAGCGGCCTCGGCCGCGGCTTCCTCGGCCTGGGCGCGGACGGCGCGGGCCTCGGCCAGCTCGGCCTCGGCCTCCTCCGCGAACGTGCGGGTGTCCTGGGCGCCCGTGGCCAGTTCGGCCAGCCGTCCGGCGGGGCAGCCGGTGCGCCAGGAGGCGAGGCGGGCCGCCAGTTCGCGGTCCTTGCCGAGCCGGGCGGCGAGGCGGCGGATCTCCTCGTCCCGCTCGGTCGCCCTGGCGCGCAGTGCCTGCCGTTCCTCGTCGGCGGCGTGCTCGTCGTGCATGGCCGGGTTCGGCGGGACCAGGAAGACGTCGGTGGTGGTGGCGTCCGCTGCCGGGGTGGGCGCGAGCAGGGCCGCCGCGGTGCCGACGGCCACGGCGGAGCGGGGCAGCAGCGCCGCGTCGGCCAGGGCGTCACGGGCCCGGGCGTGCGTGTCCGGGTCGGTGATGATCACGCCGTCGACGAGTTCGGGCCGGGCGGCCAGCACACGCGCATGGTCGGCGGGGTCGACGGCCTGGGCGAGGTAACGCCAGCCGGGCAGGGCCGGGATGCCGTGCTCGCCGAGGAATTCGACGGTGGCCAGGACGTCGGGTCCGGGCGGCAGCAGGCCACCGTCGCCGAGGGCGCCCAGGATCCGGGAGTCGTCGGCCGCGGCAGTGCGCAGTTCGAACAGGTGCCGCTCGGCGGAGGAGACGGCGTCGTCGAGGAGGGCGCGCAGTTCGTCGGCGAAGCGGTCCAGCTCTTCGGCGGTCAGGGAGTCCTCGGCGAGGCGGAGGGCGCTGTCGGCGCGTGTGTCCGTCTCGGGTACGGGCGTCTTCCCCGTGCCCGCGGTGTGCTCGGAGCCCGTGCGCGGGCCCGGTACGCCGGGCCGCCCGACCGCGGTGGCCGGCAGGTTCAGCAGCTCCGCGAGCCGCTGCTCGCCCGCCAGGGTCTCGGCGGTGCGCCGTTCGGCTTCGTGGGCCCGTTCGGCCGCCGCCGTCGCGTCGGCCGCGCGGGCCGCGGTGAGTTCCGCGCGGGACTCGGCCGAGGCGGCTTCGCGTGCGTGTTCCGCGCTCCTGCGGGCGGCTTCGCGGGCCTCGTCCCAGGCGGCGACGGCCGTCTTCTCGGCGTCGCTGGCGGCCAGGGCGGCGCGGGCCGGGTCGGCGTCGGGCGCGCTGTCGTCGAGCCAGCCGGCGCGGACGGCCTCGGCGGTCTCCTGCTCGACCTCGGCGAGCCGCTGACGCAGATGCCCGGCCTCGCTGCGGGCGCGCTGCGCCTCGGTGGCGGCGGCGGTCGCGTCGCGGTGGGCCGTCTCGCCGGCCTCCTGGAGCTGTGCGGAGCGCTCCTCGCCCTCGTTGGCGAGGGCTTCGGCGCGCTCCGCCGCCGCGTGCAGGGCCCGTACGAGGTCCACGGCGGCCCGGGCGCGGGCGGCGAGGGCGGGGGCAGCGTCCCGTTCGGCCTCCTGGATGGCGGCGGAGACGCGGGAGACGCGGTCGGCGGCGGCGCGGTGGCGCAGGGCGGCCTCGGCGGCCTGCCAGGCGGAGTGGAGGGTGCGGGCGTCGGCCAGTTCGCGCTTCTGCGCGGCGGCGGACTTCTCCGCCGCGGTCAGGGCCAGGGAGGCGTGGCGGTAGGCGAGTTCGGCGGCGATCAGCGCGCTGCGCTCACGGGCACCCTCCGAATGCGTGACCGTGTAGGCGGCGGCGGTGACGCGCTGGGCGAGGTCGGCGGCGCGTACCCGCTCCCGCACCGCTCGGGCGGCCAGCCGCCGTGCCAGGGTGCGGGTGCGCCGTTCGGCTGCGGTGTGGATGTCACGCGCACGGGTGCGGGCCTCGGCGGCCTCGACGATCCGGCCGAGCAGGTCCACGGACCCGGCGGTGAAGTCGCGTTCGGCGATGAGTTCGGCGCGCCGGCCGAGTTTGTTGCCGAAGCCGCTGACCAGGTCGGCGAGTCCGTCGGTGTCGCGGGTGTCGGTGACGGCGCGCAGCAGCAGGTCGGTGAAGTCGGAGTCCTTCTTCACCGCGAACAGGCCGGCCGCCTCGCCCTCGTCGGCGTTCATCTCCCGCTGGTAGCGGAAGAGTTCGGGGTCGAGGCCCAGGTCGCCGAGGTGTTCGATCCAGCGGTCGTGGATCTCCTCCCAGTGCACTTCGAGGTGCGGGTAGGCCTTGCCCGCGTCGGTGAGGGCGTCCCGGAAGCCCTTCATGGTGCGGCGCCGGCCCTGCGCGCCGGAGGCACCTTCCACGGGCGGGCGTACGGAGGTTGCCTCGGCGACGGGAAGGTTGTCCAGGGTGAGCCCGGGGCCGGGCCGGAAGGAGTACCAGGCCTCGGCGAACTTGCGCGGGTCGTTGGAGACCTGCCGTCCGCGCCACTCGCTGACCTTGCCGACGACGACGCACTCGCCGGTCTGCACGTGCTGCCACTCCAGGGCCACGTGGCCGCAGTCGTCGGCGAGCAGGAACTTGCGCAGCACACCGGAGCTGGCGCCGCCGAGGGTGTTGCGATGGCCGGGCAGCATCACGGAGAAGATCAGCTTGAGCAGGACCGACTTGCCGCCGCCGTTCTCCAGGAAGAGCACGCCGGCGGGGGCGGGTCGGCGCGGCGGGCCGACCGGCTCCTCCTCGAAGAACTCCGCCTGGGTGGGCGCGGGATCGGGCACCGGCTCGCCCACGCCCCGCAGGTCGAGCACGGTGTCGGCGTAGCGAGCACCGGCCGGACCGATGGAGTAGAGGCGGACCCGGGACAGCTCGTACATGGCGGACTCTCGTCAGTTTTCTGGCGGTTCGGGGGAGGTTCAGTGCTGGGCGGGGGCGTGGAAGGGCAGGCCGGCGTCGGCCACCAGTTCCAGGTCGTCGCCGTCCTCTGCGGGCAGCAGGCTCGCCGTGCCGTCGGTGACGGGGACGACGCCCAGGTCCAGCAGTTCGGCCAGGGCGGCGCCGCCGGCCATGTCGCGCACCTGGAGCTGGTAGCGGGCGGTGGTGCGGTAGGTGCCGCCGTTCTCGTCGCCGGTGCGCTGCAGGAACCCGGAGTCGGTGAGGAACGCCAGGGCCTTGGCGACGATGCCCGTGGTGGAGGCGGCGGGGCGGCGGGCGTCCTTGGTGGCGCCGGTCGCGCTGCGTCTGGCCCAGATCCGCCAGGCGGCCTCCAGGCCGGGTGCGTCCGTGGCGGGGTCGGTGTTCTCGCCCTGCTCTTCGGCGCGCTCCTCCAGTCGGCGGCAGGCCTGGCGCACGAAGGCGTCGACGCCGTTGACCGTGACGCGGCCGATGTAGCCGTCGTCGGCCAGGTCCTCGGGGCGCGGGAAGGCGAGGGCGGCCACGGCGAGATGGGCGAGCCCGTGCAGGAAGCGGTCCGCGGAGTCGGCGGCGGTGCGCCGCGCGTAGTCGCCCATGCGAACGGCGAACACGGAGTCCTCGGCGGCGGTCACCGCCATGCCCGCGCGCGGGGACACCTCCAGGACGACCAGGCCGAGTCCGGCGGCCACGGCGTCCGCGAGGCGGGCGAACGCCGGGTCCTCGCGGTGCCGGCGCAGCAGGTCGGCGTACTCCTGGTCCCGGGCGGGCTGCAGTCTGGGCTGCAGCCCGAAGGCGACGAGCCGGGCCGCGTCGGCGGCGTCGGCGGGGGTGACGGCGCCGGTCGCGGACGGGGCGGGGGTCTCCGCCTCGTTCCACTCGACGTGCTCACTCACTGCTGGGGCTCCTTGTCACGCTCTCGCTCACTCGTGCTGCTTCCGTCCGGTACACGGCTCATGAAGCCGCCGCCCGGTCCGCGGCTCATGCGGCTCCCGTCCGGTCCGCGGTTCGTGAAGCCGCCGCCCGGTCCGCGTCTCACGCGGCTTTCGTCCGGCTCGTGCCTCATGCGGCTTCCGTCCGGTCCGCCGCCATCCCGGCCGCGTCGAGGAGCGCGGTCCCGACGATCAGGTCGGCGCCGCCGAACTCCGGGTCGTCCAGTTCCGTGCCGTCGTCCACGGCGAAGAGCAGCTTCTCCTCGCCCTGCCGGTAGGCGGTGCCGACCGGCGGGCTGGCCGCGTGCACGGCCAGCAGCGCGACCAGGTAGGGCAGGTCGGCGTCCGCGCGGCGGGCCTCGGCGAGCAGGCCCGACAGCCGGCGCGGGACGTCGGCGGGCAGGTCCAGCAGCTCCATGGCGGCCGCCAGTTGCTCCTCGCTGAACCGGCTGTCGTCCGGCGTGGCGATCAGGTCGGGTTCGGGCATCTCGGCGCCCAGGTGCTCCCGTTCCACGGGCGGCGTGAGCAGGATGTCGACGAGGTCGGAGACCCTGACGGAGACGGGGGTACGCAGCCCGGTCCCGTGGGCGAAGAAGGCGTCCGTGACCCGGATCGCGCCTTCCAGCGGGAGCGGCAGGGTGGGGGCGAGCAGGTGGCCGTAGAGGTCGGTTCCCGAGGTGGTGAGCGGCGTGGCGAAGGCCTGTCGGTCCTGTTCGGCGCGGAAGAGGGGGCCGGCCTCCAGCAGCCGGGACTGCAGCTGGGTGTGTCTGCGGATGCAGTCCTTGACGATGTCGACCAGTTCGGCGGCGCGCCGCTTGTGCTCGGGCTCCTCGGTCTCGTCACGCGCCTTGCGGATGTTGGTCAGGATCGCGTTCTCGTGCCGGTAGCGGTCGGCGACGTGGTCCAGCGCCTCGGCGATCATGTCGGGTACGGCGCTCAGCCAGTCAACCGCGCGGACGTTGCGCCGGGTCGCGTCCAGGGCCCTGCGCAGGGTCTCCGAGTACTGCACGGTCCGGTAGCGGGCCTGCTCGGCGGCGAGCTGCGCGTCGGCGAGCCGGCCGCGGTTGATGAGCACCTCCAGCTTGACCTCGGCGGCGATCTGGGCGCTGGTGACGTCGGTGTCCAGGGCGCCCACGAGGACGTTGACCGCCTCGTCCGTCGTGCGCAGGTAGACGCTGCCGCCGGGGCCGGGCACCTCCTCGATCAGCTTGAAGTCGTAGTCGCGGCGCACGTAGGTGCCGTCCGGCGCGAACGTGCCGTACACCGCGCGGAAGCCGCGGTCGGCGCTGCCCACGTTGATCAGGTTCTCCAGGACCCAGCGGGCGACGCGCTCGTGCTCGGCGGCGGGGCGCTGCGGGGCCTGGGCGGCGACGCGCGGGACGAGCCGGGCCACGATCTGGTCGTGGTCGGCACCGGTGTCGAAGTCCATGTTGAGCGTGACCAGGTCGATGGCGGCGAGGGCGACCTCCGCCATGCCGTACACCGAGTACTCGCCGGCGAGGTTCGCCTTGCGCGCGTCCAGGTCGTGCAGCGGCGCGGTGCACGCGAGCGCGCGCAGTCGCCGCGCCAGTCCCTCGTCGGCGGCCGGGCCCGGCGCGGGGCGCGGCCCCGCGCTGAACTGGGGCGGAACGCTGTCCGTCGATGCAGGCGAAGTCACGGTGCACAGACTAGGTCCTCGGTCTGACAACGACCCAAACGGCGCAGACGCACCCTCGTACCACCGCCGACGCACCGGGGCCCGGCGGCCGGACGCCCTCGCACCACCGCCGTCACACCCGGGCCGGGCACCCTCGCACATGCGCCCGGACACCCTCGCGCCACCGCGGCCGGGGCCGGTGCGGACGGGCCGCTACGCGTCCTGGCCGACCCGGCGCCGGTACACCTCCACCACCTTGTCCAGCGAGTCGTCGAGGTAGACCGCGAGCTGCTTCTCCGCCCGGTGCCGGTCGCCGCTCCGGAGGATCTGGAGGAGCTGCTCGTTGCGGCTGAGGTAGGGCTCGTGCAGCCGCCGGGGGTCGTCCACGACGTGGAACGCCAGGCGCAGTTCGGCGAAGACGCTGCGCATCAGCTCGTCGGTGCGCTCGCTCCCGGCGAGCGCGACCAGTTCGCGGTGGAAGTGGATGTTGGCGGTGCCCAGCGTCTTCCAGTCGGCTTCGCGCGCGGCCCGCCGGCCCTCCTCGACGGCCGTGGCGACGCCGCCGAGTGCGTACGGAGGCTCGCCCAGGCCGCGGACGACGGCGCACTCGACGAGGCGGCGGGTGCGGTAGATGTCCTCGACGTCCTGGACGGCCAGTACGCGTACGAAGACGCCCCGGTTCAACTCGTGTACGAGCAGCCGCTCGTGCGTGAGCAGCCGGAACGCCTCGCGCAGCGTGTTGCGGGAGACGCCGAGCGCCCCGCCGATGCTGTCCTCCGACAGCCGAGTGCCGGGCGGGAAGTAGCCCTCGGCGATGCGGCTCCTGAGGATGTCCGCGACCCGTTCGGCGGTGCTGGTGCGCCCCAGTAGGACCCGGTCGTCCGCCAGCGGCGTCAGCTGCTCTCCCATGCCCGGAATTCAACCGCAAGCGCAGACAAGAGGACAAGACGACAGAGGGATCGATGGATTGTTCAACGATCCATTACCCGCTTCTGGCCGACGCCCGGGGCAGGCGTGGCGCGCGGCCCGGAGCGGGCCGCGCCCCTCACACCGGGCGGGGCCGCGTCCCTCACACCGGGCGGGAGCACGCCCCTCACACCGGGCGCAAAGGACGGCGAGGGCCCGGCCGGACGTTCACCCGGTGGGGAGGTCGGGCTCGAACCGGCTGCGTACGGCCGTCTGGACCTCGTCCTCCTCGGCCGGGTCGGCGGCGAGCCGGCGCAGTTGCTCGACGACGCGCTGGTCGGCGGTCTCGGCATGCCGTGCGGCCACCTCGCGGGTGCTCTCCTCGCAGTCCCACAGGCATTCGACGGCGAACCCGGCGGCGAAGGAAGGGTCGGTCGCGGCCAGCGCGCGGGCGGCGCGACCGCGGAGATGGGAGGAGGCGGTCTCACGGTAGATGTGCCGCAGAACGGGTGCGGCGCAGGCGATGCCCAGCCGTCCGGCGCCGTCCACGAGGGTCCACAAGGTGGGCGCGTCGGGCCCTTCGCCCCGCACCGCCTCACGCAGGGCGGCCAGGACGAGATCGCGGTCACCGGCCCCGCCACGACAGGCGAGTACGCGTCCGGCGGCGGCCCCCAACGGGTCGGGACGTCCTGCCCAGGCGCGGGCCCGGTCGACGGCGGCGACGCTGCGCATGCGTTCGAAGGCGTCGACGGCCGCCTCGACGACGGCGGCCGTGCCGTCGGAGACGGCCGCCTCGATCAGGCCGAGGGTGTCCGGGTCGTTGCCGTCGGCCAGATAGCGCAGGGCCGTGCACCGGGCCCCGTCCGAGCCCCGCCGGGCGGCCCCCAGGATCTCGGGCCGGTCGCCGGGACCGGCCACGGCGGCCAGACAGCGGGCGGCCGGAACATGCAGGGCGGCGCCCCGTTCCACGCCCTGCTGGGCCCAGTCGAACACGGCCCGCACGCTCCAGCCGGGCCGGGGCCCGCTGGGACGCATCTGCCGCTGCCAGCGGTCGAAGCAGCCCGCCTCGTGGGCGGCGCGCACCCGGCCGGCGATCGAGGGGCGCCGGTCCTCGGCCCACAGCCGCCAGGGCCGGGGTTCGAAGGCGTCGCGGACGGCGGCGGCCAGCTCGGCCTCGCCTTCGGCGTCGGTGGCGAAGCGGGCCAGGACGGGCGCGGCCAAGGCACGCAGGCCGGCGTCGTCGTCGCGCAGCGCCAGCTCGTCCAGGGCCCACGCCCAGTTGGCACCGGTGGCGGCGTATCCGCGCAGGAGCGCGAGGGCGTCCCGCCTGCCGTAGGAGGCCAGGTGCCCGAGGACGGCGAGGGCGAGCCCCGTGCGGGACTCGTCGGTGTCCAGGGCGTCCTCGGGGTCGAAGAGGTGCGCCTCGATGGCGTCCAGCTCGCCGTGGAGATCGAGCAGGAGCCGGGCGTAGTACAGGGAGCGGTTCTCCACCTGCCAGTCGTGGCGGGGGTCGTTCAGCACACAGTGGTTCAGGGCCGCCAGCGCCTCGGCGCGGGGGGCGGTGAGCGCGTGCAGAGTGCCGTCGCCGCGGCCCCGCTGGAGCAGGCCGAGCAGCGTGCCGCTGGGCGCTATGACCGGATCGAACATGGGAAACAGCCTCACATCAAGCGTCGACGCAACCGGGGAACACGCACTACCTGGCCGCGTGACAACACGTCGGGGCGCCCGCCGTCTCTTGCTTGTTGTAGACCATCTTCCTCTGCCTCTCGTCGGTGGCCCATGCGGACCGCATCACGGTCCGCGCGGTGCGGCAACACCTGCCCAGCCATCGCGTCCGTGAATCACGACGTCATGATGACCCGGCGTCTGCGCTGCCGCGACCGAAATTTCCGGCGGCCCTGTACCGCCTCCCCCGTTTTCCGTGTCGTGGCTGTTCAGCGGGGAGCCTCAGATGGTGGCGCCCCGCGGTCTCACTGCTCGCCGAACAGGCGCAGCAACTCCGTACGGCCGAACATGCGGGCCGTGTCAAGGGCCGACGGCGTGCCCGCGGACGGGTCCGCGCCGCCCTCCAGCAGGGCCTCGATCACCGCCTGCTCGCCCTTGAAAACCGCCCCCGCGAGGGGTGTCTGACCGCGGTCGTTGACGCGGTCGGCCTCGGCACCGCGCTCCAGCAGGGCGCGGACCGCGTCGGCGTGGCCGTGGTAGGCGGCGAGCATGACGAGGGAGTCGCCCCGGTCGTTGGTGAGGTCGGCGGGTACGCCCGCGTCGACGTAGGCCACGAGCGCCTCGGTCCGCCCCTGCCGGGCCAGATCGAAGATCTTGGTCGCCAGCTCCACGACCTCGGGGTCGGGGGCATCACTCATCGGCCGGACCGCCTCTCACTGCGAACTTCGGGGACTGTGGGTACTGCGGGCACTGCTGGGCACCGCCGGAGTCTGCGCAGGTGTCGCTCTGGGGACTGCGCAGGTACTGCTCGGCACTGCCGGTCACTGCGGGGAGCAAGCGTACGGCCATGAGCGCCGGGCGGCCGTACGGGTGAATCGCCAGGGTACTGGCTCGTCCGGGACGGAACCCGGTGCGCCGGAGGTGAAGATCACCCCGGACCGGGCCGTATGCGACAGCGGGGCCCGCCGGCCCTCCGCACCATCCCCGCACCCCGGGGGTGATGAGGGGCATTTAACCCAGTTGCACCTTTTGTCATACAGATACATGCTGTGATCCTAGAAGGACTCAGGGTGACACCGTCCCCCTTCGACACCAGGAGATCTCACATGATCCTCTCCATCTCAGGCGTCGTCCTGTTCGGCGTCATCGGCTTCATCTTCTTCCGCAAGGACGGGCTGAAGCCCTCCCACGCGTGTGTGTCGACACTGTTCGGCTTCTACCTCTCCAGCACGGCGATCGCGCCGAGCATCAGAGCCGGCGGCGAGAGCCTGGCCAGCCTGCTCGGCGGCATGAGGTTCTGACGTCGCCCCGCCCCAGGACCCCGACACGCTCGACAAGCTCCGTCCAGGGGGGCGCCACGTCGCCCCTGAGCACTCCCAGGAGGCAGCAGTGGCCCGGCGCCCCCTCCCCCGCATTCTGAGCACAGGCGGCGCTCAGCTCGCCCGGAGCCGGGAGCTGGCCCGGACGGCGGCCGACAGCGCCACGGACGTCCTGCACCCGCTGATCACCATCGCCCGCGGTCTGCGCCGGCTCGCGGCCGCCGGCCGGCACAGATGGGCCCAGACCCCCAAGGACCGGCGCGGGCCGCTGCTGTTCCTGGTGGCCTCGGTGATCCTGGTGGTGGCGCTGGTGCCCTACGGTCCGCTGCTCGCCGCCGTGGTGGTGACGGGGGCAGCCGCCTGGCAGGGCCGCGACCGCACCCCGCCCGAGCCCGTGGACTCCGACGAGCCGCGCAAGCAGCGCCTGAGCACGCTGTACGAGGCGCTGGTCCCGTACTTCTCGGCCGCCGAGGACCCCGCGCCGCTGTACGCGCACGGCGGTGAGTGGGAGAAGGCCTTCCCGTCCTACGCCTTCGACGACTCCGGCCGTCTCTCCCACCTGCTGGTGCGCTACCCGGCGTACTTCACGGACGGCGAGCCCGAGGCCCGCGCGCGGATCGAGCACCTGCTGACCACCAAGGCCGGCCGCGGCCGGGAGTACCTCCTCGTCTGGGACGAGGAGGGCAACGAGCTGGCCGTCACCGCGCTGGCCCCGCTGCCCACGGGCATCGCCGCCCAGCGGTTCGTGACCGCACCGGGCGAGACGGTGCTCGGCTTCACCGACCCGAGCGAGGTCCAGCGCACGCTGCCCCTCACGTACGGCGAGGAGCAGCACGACGTCCCGCCGGTCGTCTGGCGCACCGGACTGCGCTCCACCGAGCCGCACCTGCTCGCCATGGGGCAGCCGGGAAGCGGCACCTCCACGCTGCTGCGCTCCCTCGCGCTCCAGGCGCTCCGGCACGGCGACGTCCTGATCGTCGACGGCGGCGGCACCGGCGAGTACGCCTGCCTGACCGGCCGCGACGGTGTCCTCGCGGTCGAGTGCGGGCTGGCCGGGGTCCGTACGAGCCTGGAGTGGGCGGCCACCGAGACCGAGCGCCGGCTGATCGCCGTCAACCGCGCACGGCAGGCGGGCCACCCACCGCCGCAGGACACCATGCGTCCGCTGTGGCTGCTGCTCGACCGGCCGACCGCGTTCACGCACCTGGCCGCCGCGGAAGGACGTGAGGACCCGCAGGCGCTGCTCCAGGTACCGCTGCGGCACGGCCGCGCCGTCAACGTCACGGTCGTCGTCGCGGAGCAGTTCGACAGCGCCGAGGCGCTGAGCGACGCGCTGCGGCAGCACACACGCGCGCGCGTAGTGCTCGGCCCCGCCACGGCGGAGCAGTTGAAGGCCGTGCTCGGGGCGCCGCCGCACACCACGCCGCTGCCCGTCGTCCCGCCGGGGCGCGGGTACGCACGGCTGGGCACGGGGGCCGTGCACCGGCTCCAGGTGCCGGCCACGCCCGATCCGTACGACGACTGCACGAGCGACGCGCTGCGCGCGGCGGTGCAGGACCTGCTGCCGCCGAAGACCACACCGGCGGACGGGGAAACGGTGCCGGAGCCGACGACGGTGATGAGGACGACGGCCGTGAAGGTGACGAAGCCGGTGGAGGTCATGAAACCGGTGAAGGTGACGAAACCGGTGGAGGTCACGAAACCCGTGGAGGCGGCGAAGGCCGGAGGGGTGGCGGAGGCAGCAGGGGTCACCGTGGCCGCCGGGATCGCAGAAGCGGTGGAGTCAGCAGAGGCGGTGGAGGCTGCCGTGACGGAGGGGGTGGTGCCGGAGGCGGCCGTGGCCGAGCCGACCTGATCCCGGCGGTCTCGGACCCGGAGGTGCGCCGCCACCCCGTCCCCGAGGCCGCTTCGCCTCCCCGCCCCCGCCCACCCGGTTGCGCAGTTGCCGCGCCCGCCGCGGCTACGCCACGAACGTCCGCGGCGACTCGCCGCCTCCCGACGCGCCGGACTCCACCAGCCGGGCCGCCGCCGCGAGGCGTGTCGCCGCCTCCTCCGCCACCGCTCCGGTCACGGTGAACGGCAGCCGGACGTACCCTTCGAAGGCCCCGTCGACGCCGAAGCGCGGCCCCGAGGGCACCCGGACACCGACCCGCTCCCCCGCCTCGGCGAGGCGCGACCCCGACAGGCCGCCCGTGCGCACCCAGAGGGTCAGGCCGCCGCGGGGCACCTCGAACTCCCACTCGGGCAGTTCGCGGCGGACCGCCGCGACCAGCGCGTCGCGGTTCTCGCGGGCCTGGACCCGGCGGACCTCGACGGCCTGCTCCCAGCCGCCGGTGCTGAACAGCCAGTTCACGGCGAGCTGTTCCAGTACGGGGGTGCCGAGGTCGGCGTAGGCGCGCGCGGCGACCAGGCTGCGGATCACGTCGGGGGCGGCCCGTACCCAGCCGATCCGCATCCCGGCCCAGAACGCCTTGCTGGCGGACCCCACGGTGATCACCGTGGAGCCGGCCGGGTCGAAGCCGCACACCCGCCGGGGCATGTCCACGTCCGGCTCCAGGTACAGCTCGCTCATCGTCTCGTCGACGACGAGCACCGTCCCGGCGGACCGGGCCGCCTCCACCAGACGGCGCCGCTGGTCCTCGTCCGCGAGGGCACCGGTCGGGTTGTGGAAGTCGGCGACGACGTAGGCGATCCGGGGCGCGGCCTCCCGCAGCACCTGGCGCCAGCGGTCCACGTCCCAGCCGGTGAGCCCTTCGGCCATCGCCACGGGCACGAGCCGGGCGCCCGCCTCCCGCATGAGCTGCAGGATGTTGGCGTAGGAGGGCGACTCCACGGCGATGCGCTCGCCCCGGCCGCCGAAGAGGTGGCAGATGGCGTCGATGGCGCCCATCGCGCCGGTGGTCACCATGATCTGCTCGGGCATGGTCGGGATGCCGCGCGCGGTGTACCGCTCGGCGATCATCGAGCGCAGCGCGGGCAGGCCCGCCGGGTAGTCCCCGTGTGTGTGGGCGTAGGGCGGCAGCTCCTCCAGGGCGCCCTGGACCGCGCGGGTGAGCCATGGCTCCGGGGCCGGAAGGGCCGCGGTGCCGAGGTCGATCACCGAGCCCAGGGCCTCCGGCGGGAGGGGTTCGAGCCCCCGCGCGGGCAGCGGATTGCCGGCCGGGACCGCGGTCCAGCTGCCCGCTCCGCGCCGCGACTCCAGGAAGCCCTCGGTGCGCAGCGCCTCGTAGGCGGCGGCGACCGTGGTGCGGCTGACGGACAGGGCCAGGGCGAGTTCGCGCTCGGCGGGCAGCCGGGCGGCCACCGGAACCCTGCCCTCCAGGACCAGCAGCCGGACCCCGTCGGCGAGCGCACGGTAGGCGGGCGGGCGGCGCGAGCCGGGGCCCGCGGGGCGCTCCTGCTGGGAGTTGAGGAGCCGGGCGAGCTGCGCGGCCCCCACCGCCGAGGTCCACTGCGCCATGAGTACCAGTCCACCTTCCTCGAATTGGCCATGGATGGGTCACTTCCCCACGCCACAGAGTGGCACGGGTCAGGCCACTTTCACCACCGGTCCCCATTCGGGCCGCACCGCGACCCGCCACCGGTCCACCATCAGGGCCGCCACCGGTCCACCACCGATCCACCATCAGGGGCCGTCACCGGTCCGCCACCGGTCCACCGCGAGGACCATCACCAGGGGGAGCATCATGTCCATGCCGGACCGCCTCGGGCGGCGACTCGTCCAGCTCTACACCGGCCTCGTGCTGTACGGCGCCAGCTCCGCGCTGCTCGTGGAGGCCGGACTCGGTCTGGAACCCTGGGGCGTCCTGCACCAGGGCCTGGCCGAACTGTCCGGCCTGACGATCGGCGTCGTGTCGATCGTCGTGGGCGCGGTGGTGCTGCTGCTGTGGATCCCGCTGCGCCAGCGGCCCGGCCTCGGCACCGTCTCCAACGTCTTCGTGGTGGGGCTCGCCATGGACGGCACCCTGGCCCTGGTGCCCGACCCCCGCACCCTGGCGGTGCGGATCCCGGTACTGGTGGCGGGCATCCTGCTCAACGGCGCGGCGACCGGTCTCTACATCTCCGCCCGTTTCGGGCCCGGACCCCGGGACGGGCTGATGACGGGGCTCCACCGGCGCACCGGCCGCTCGATCCGCCTCATGCGCACGGCCGTCGAGGTGGCGGTCGTGGTCACCGGCTTCCTCCTCGGCGGCACGATCGGGGTCGGCACCCTGGTCTACGCCGTCTCGATCGGCCCGCTGGCCCAGCTCTTCCTGCGGGTCTTCGCCTCGCCCGCGGCCCCGGGCGTTGCCACCGGGACACCCGAAAGGGTGATACTGCGTCCGTGACCACGCCCGTACGACATCCATACCTCGACCACCCCGGGCCCCTCGCCTTCGCACACCGCGGTGGGGCGGCCGACGGGCTGGAGAACACCGTGGCGCAGTTCCGCAGGGCGGTCGAGCTCGGGTACCGGTACATCGAGACCGATGTCCACGCCACGGCCGACGGGCACCTGGTCGCCTTCCACGACGCGACGCTCGACCGCGTGACCGACGGGGCGGGCCGGATAGCCGACCTGCCGTGGGCCGAGGTGCGCCGCGCGCGCGTGGCGGGCCGCGAGCCGGTGCCGCTGTTCGAGGAACTGCTGGCGGCGTTCCCCGAGGTCCGGTGGAACGTCGACGTCAAGGCGGAGCCCGCGCTGCGGCCCCTGCTGGAGGTGATCGAACGGGCGGACGCCTGGGGGAGGGTATGCGTCGGGTCGTTCTCGGAGGCGCGCGTCGAGCGGGCGCAGCGCCTGGCCGGACCGCGCCTGGCGACGTCGTACGGCACGCGCGGGGTGCTGGGTCTGCGGCTGCGCTCCTGGGGCGTACCGGCCGCAGTGCGCCGGTCGGCCGTCGCCGTGCAGGTGCCGGTGGCGCAGTCGGGCGTCCCGGTGGTCGATCGGCTGTTCCTGCGCGCTGCCCACGCGCGGGGCCTGCACGTGCACGTGTGGACCATCAACGAGCCCGAGGAGATGCACCGGCTCCTCGACCTCGGCGTCGATGGCATCATGACCGATCACATCGACACGCTGCGCAAGGTCATGGAGGAGCGGGGCGTCTGGGCCTGAGCCCGGCCGCGACCGCTGTCGCCCCGGAGGCCGGCTCGGCGGCTGAGGCGGGGAAGCGAGGGCGCGGGTGGGCACCGGCACCGTGCGGGCACGGACGGACGACGGGATTGCGGAACGGCGGCGCGAGCAGCGCGGCTGGTACTTCTACGACTGGGCGTGCTCCGTCTACTCCACCAGCGTGCTCACCGTGTTCCTGGGGCCCTATCTGACCTCGGTCGCCCGGTCGGCGGCGGACTCCGGCGGGTTCGTGCACCCGCTGGGGATCCCGGTGCGGGCCGGGTCGTTCTTCGCGTACTGCGTCTCGCTGTCGGTGATCGTGGCGATCGTGGTCATGCCGCTCGCGGGCGCGGCGGCCGACCGGACCGGCCGCAAGAAGCCGCTGCTGGCGACCGCCGCCTACGTGGGCGCGGCGGCGACGACGGCCCTCTTCCTCCTGGACGGCCACCGCTACCTGCTGGGCGGCTTCCTGCTGATCGTGGCCAACGCGTCGGTCGCGGTCTCGATGGTGCTCTACAACTCCTACCTGCCGCAGATCGCGCGTGCTGAGGAGCGGGACGCGGTCTCCTCCCGCGGGTGGGCGTTCGGCTACGCGGCCGGCTCGCTCGTGCTCGTGGCGAACCTGGTGCTGTTCACCGCCCACGACTCCTTCGGTGTGTCGGAGGCGATGGCGGTCCGCATCTGCCTGGCGTCAGCGGGCCTGTGGTGGGGCGTCTTCACCCTCGTACCGCTGAAGCGGCTGCGCGACCGGCGGACGGGGGCCGCCGCACCGCCGGGGCACGGCTGGCGGCAACTGGCGGCCACCGTGCGGGACATGCGGGGCAAACCGCTCACACTCGCCTTCCTGCTGGCGTACCTCGTCTACAACGACGGCATCCAGACGGTGATCTCCCAGGCGTCGGTGTACGGCTCGGAGGAGCTGGGGCTCAGCCAGTCGACCCTGATCACGGCCGTGCTGATGGTGCAGGTGCTGGCGGTGGCCGGGGCCCTGGGGATGGGACGGCTGGCCCGCACGTACGGGGCGAAGCGGACGATCCTCGCCTCGCTGGTCGCCTGGACCCTCACCCTGGGCGCCGGATACTTCCTGCCGGCCGGGGCCCCGGTGTGGTTCTTCGTGCTGGCGGCCGGGATCGGTCTCGTCCTCGGCGGCAGCCAGGCGCTGTCCAGGTCGCTGTTCTCGCAGCTGGTCCCGCCCGGCAAGGAGGCCGAGTACTTCTCGGCGTACGAGATGAGCGACCGGGGCATGAGCTGGCTGGGGCCGCTGCTGTTCGGGATCACCTACCAGCTGACCGGGAGCTACCGGGACGCGATCGTCTCGCTCGTGGCGTTCTTCGTGATCGGGTTCGCGCTGCTCGCGCGGGTGCCGGTGGCGCAGGCGATCCGGGCCGCGGGCAACCCGGCGCCCGACCGGATTTAGCGCTGGAGGCGAAAGGGCTGTAGTGTACGCGTTTGGCCTGCCAGGCGTACCGTTACTGCGCGTCAAAGATGCCGAAACGCTGGGTGACATCTCCTTTCAGATGTGACAAACCGGGCGCCGGTGGGTACTGCACTGGTTGACAAGGCTGCGGCTACGACGGCGACACATGACCCGGAACGGGACATCGGAACGGGAATCTTTACCGCCGACCGGACGTTGACCGGATGACGACGACAGCGACACCTGTCCTGTGGGCGACAAGCCCGGGAGGCACGATTCATGAGTGAGCGAGCTCTTCGCGGCACGCGCCTCGTGGTGACCAGCTACGAGACGGACCGCGGTATCGACCTGGCCCCGCGCCAGGCCGTGGAGTACGCATGCGAGAAGGGGCACCGCTTCGAGATGCCCTTCTCGGTCGAGGCGGAGATCCCGCCGGAGTGGGAGTGCAAGGTCTGCGGGGCCCAGGCACTCCTGGTGGACGGCGACGGCCCGGAGGAGAAGAAGGCCAAGCCTGCGCGTACGCACTGGGACATGCTGATGGAGCGGCGCACCCGCGAGGAACTCGAAGAGGTCCTCGAGGAGCGTCTCGCCGTACTGCGGTCCGGGGCGATGAACATCGCCGTTCATCCCCGGGACAGCCGCAAGAGCGCATAGCCCCGCGCGGCGTGGGCCGGTTACCAGCGCACCTCGAACAGGACGGGCGCCGTACGCG